>JAJYXD010000008.1:2146-28255 GCA_021791135.1 bacterium
ATATTTCACAAGCACAAGCCACAGAACGATGGAACTCGCTTTCGGAACGTCTGCGTGAAGCGCTCTTTTCAGAGTTCGTTGCCGAGTCCGTTCTCGACATCTGTAAGAATCATCACCTTATAGAGGAAAAGGCGGCTGTGGTGAAAACGTACGCCGCGTATGTTCTTATGGGATTCCTTCATCCCGAGGAGTTTTCCTCGGAGATTCAGATGGCGCTCTCGCTTCCTCCGGAAGTCGCAAGACCGCTGGGAGAAGATCTGCAAAAAAAGGTGTTTTCCCAGCACGCCGACGAGATTCAAAAAATATACGCGCCCGCGTCTCCGGCGAAAGAAATGAAAACTCCGGAACTGGGAATAACAATAGAAGACGGAGAAATTGAAGGGGCGGCTCCCGAGAAAAAAACGATCACGTTTGCGGGACTTAGAAAGGAGGCTGCCGAGCCGGAAGAAAAACTTCCGATCACCGTCTCGGAGAAGCCGCCCATAGAAGCGGGGAAGGGTGAAGAAAATCCATTCATACTTCAGGAAGAAAAACCCGTTGCGGAAACCTCGCAGCCGTTTCTAAAGAAGTTTTCCTTCTCCCTCGGCGGATTCTTCGGAAAAAAGAAAGAAGAACAGCAGATAGAGAAGCCGGTAAAGGCAAAGATTGATCTTTTCGGCGGGCCGAAAGAAGACCAGGAGAAAAAAGTGGTTCACTATAGTGAATTGAGAACTCCGCTCGGAGAAAGCATCTTCAAGCCGGCCGAAGCGGCAAAAACGGCGGTACCCGCGCCCATCGCGCCGGAAGCGATTTCTCCCGAGATACCGGGCGGCGGAACCGTGAAAAAGGCGCCGTGGTCGTTTAAGTGGTTTGGGGCGCAAGCGCCCGCAAGAGACGAACAAAAAAACGTTCCCGTGCACGAGGCCGTTGGTGCTCCGGCGGAGGAGATAAAAGAAAAACAAGAAGGTGATGTGCCGAAAAACGGCGGCGAGGGGGCGCCTCACCTCGAAGGAAACATAATTGATCTTAGAAAATAAAGAATGGAATTCCAGGTTCCACAATTTATAGAAGAGAAGCCGAAAATTGTCGGATTTCTGACGCTCGCCCAGTTTCTCTACCTCGCGGGTGCGGCGCTTATAAGTTTCGTGGGGTTTCGGGTATTCAGCTTTTTTTTCTGGCTTCTTCTTACGCTTGTCGTGGGTACCGCGGCCGTACTTCTCGCGTTTATAAAAATCAACGGCCAGAGTTTTCCGAAACTTCTCGCCGCCGCGTTTAACTACTTTTGGAAACCACGGACCTATACCTGGCAGAGGAAAGCGCCCGAGACCACCATCGATCTCGAAAAAATAGAGGCGATCGAGAGCGCGAGAAACAGCATGCACATTCAGGAGAAACTGAAGTCGATCGCGCTCTCGGTTACGACCGGAAAATTTTTCCTAAAACAGCCGCAGTCGGAGGAGCGGGAGCGGTACGAAACCGTGATGCGTCTCACGGGCGAACGGGAACAAGCGAAACGAATCGATTATTCCTCCTGATTCGTATAAAATGAAACAATAACCATGGCGGAACCAACACAGGCCTCACAACAATTCGTAAAGATAAAAGAAGTTCGCGACGGGATTATATACCTCAAGAGCGGCGGGTTGCGCGAGGTTCTTATCGTGAGCGGTATCAACTTCGAGCTCAAGTCGGAAGGCGAGCAGGGCGCTATCCTCGCGAACTTTCAGCGATTTTTGAACTCGCTCGATTTCGGAATTCAGTTTTTTATTCACTCGAGAAAGGTGAATATCGCGCGGTATCTCGCGAACATGGAGGAGCACAAAAAGGAGGAGACGAACGAACTTCTTCGGGTGCAGATCGAAGAATATATCAACTTTGTGAGAAATTTTATCGAGGAAAACGCGATTATCAGCAAAAACTTCTTCGTGATTGTTCCCTACGACCCAGTCTCGCTTCCCTCGGGTACGAAGGGGCTTCTCGGACTTTTTGGCAAAAAACAAGCGGGGGGCGGACACACAAAAAACACGACAGAGGAGGAATATATATCACAATTAAAAGAGCGTGCTACACAGGTAATAGAGGGGCTCGCGGCAATCGAACTTAGAGCGGTGCCGCTCGAGAACGACGAGCTTGTCGAGCTTTTCTACAACCTTTATAACCCCCAGGTCGTCGATAAAAAAGGAGTCGTAACATGAAAGTAACTATTCCACAGGCATACAAACCGGGAGAAGGAGATCTCCCGAATATCATCGCACCCGCGGGACTCGAGATAGACGCCAACTATCTGAAGTTGGGCGATTTCTACGTCAAAACATTTTTTGTGTTCACCTACCCGCGGTACCTTTCCGCCGGCTGGTTTTCCGAGATTATCAATCTCCCGAATATGATGGATATCTCGATTGTGATGTACCCAATGGACACGGCGCTTGCACTTAGAAATCTTCGAAAGAAGGTTGCACAGATCGAAGCGGAGATCGGAGAAAAACAGGAGAAGGGCCTCGTACGCGACCCCATGCTCGAGACGGCCTATGAGGACGTGGAGACACTGCGCGATTCGCTTCAGCAGGCGCGCGAGCGTCTCTTCGAGGTCGGGGTATACATAACCATATACGCCCCCACACTCGACGAGCTCTCGGAAACGGAGAGTAGGGTAACAAATGCGCTTGAAAGCAAACTCGTGTATGCGAAGCCCGCGCTCTTCAGACAGTCCGAGGGATTGAACTCGGTATTCCCGATCGCGTCGGATGAGCTTGCCACAAGAACCTCCTTGAACACCGGTCCCGCTTCCTCGCTCTTTCCTTTTATCTCTCCTGACCTTACCTCGGAAAAAGGCATTCTCTACGGGGTCAATATGCACAACAACAGCCTCATTATTTTCGACCGTTACTCGCTCGAGAATGCGAACATGACGATTTTTGCAAAGTCCGGCTCCGGAAAGTCGTACGCCGCGAAGCTTCAGATTTTGCGATCGATGATGGTAGGCACGAACGTAATTGTGATCGATCCGGAAAACGAGTATGAGAACCTCGCAAACGCGATCGGCGGCAGTTATTTCAAGATCTCGCTCACCTCACCAAGCCACATCAATCCATTCGATATTCCCATTATTCCCGAGGGAGACGAGCCCGCGGACGTCTTCAAGTCGCACATCCTGAATCTTACCGGTCTCGTGAAGCTTATGCTGGGGGAGATAACCCCGGAGGAAGAATCACTCCTTGATCGTGCCATTACTGAAACGTACGCCTCCCGCGACATTACGGCGGAGAACTTCGGAAGCATGAAAGAATTGAACCCGCCGCTCCTCGAGGACCTGCAGACAATCCTTATGAATACCGAGGGGGGGCGCGGCATCGGTCAGCGACTCGACAAGTTCACGCATGGATCCTATTCCGGATTTACCAATGCGCCCACGAACGTCGACATCAAGAACCGGCTCATTGTGTTTTCGATCCGCGATCTCGAAGAAGAGCTTCGTCCGATCGCGATGTATATCATTCTGAACTTCGTCTGGAACATTATCAGATCCGAGCTCAAGAAACGAATGCTCGTAATCGACGAGGCGTGGCTCATGATGAAACACAAAGACAGTGCATCCTTTCTCTTCGGTCTCGTGAAGCGCGCGCGAAAATATTATCTGGGCGTCGTTACGATTACCCAGGATGTCGATGACTTTTTGAAATCGGAGTACGGAAAGCCTATTATCACCAACTCGTCGCTCCAGCTGCTTTTAAAGCAGTCTCCCACCTCGATCGAGGTCTTAACCAAGGCGTTCAATCTCACGGAGGGGGAGGCAGCCTTTCTCCTTCAGGCGGGAATCGGGGAGGGTCTTTTCTTCGCCGGACTGAAACACGTTGCGATTAAAATCATTCCTTCTTATACCGAAGATCAGATTATTACCACAAATCCCGAACAAATTATGGAGATAAAGGGGTTGCGGCAAAAATAAATCATGGCGGAGCTTCCGAAAACAACACGCAAGCCATCCGAGGCGCAAGACTTCAAAAAAAAGGAAGAGACACACCTCGGAAGCGCGGGGCCAAACCCCGACGATTTTACCGTCTCCGAGATAATGGTGGGGATCATGTACACCTTCACCGTCGACTCGCTGTGTCTGGCGCTTGATTACACCGCGATAGGGGCGGTGATAACCCCCGTCTTAAGAAACGGGGTTGCATTTACGATCTGGCTCTGGCTCAAATCAAAAAACGACCCTCACACAACGAAAGCGGGGAGATTGATATTTAAGGGGGTTGCGAACGTCATTCCGTGGCTTCCGCTCTTCGTAAATACATTCATGTTTATTGCAGAGACCTACATTCACAATCATCCGGAGAAGTTCGCGGTTGCGGAGAAGGTTGCGGGAGCAACTTCGAGCAAGGTGTAGTACTATATAAGTAGACCTCGGTAATCATGAAAAAATGGATTCATATCATCTTATCTCTCGCGCTATTTGTTTCGCTCGCCGTTATTTCCCGTTCTTCCGCGGAGACTGTAACGGGGCAGGTGGTTATTACGTGGCAGGCCAACAACTACTTCCCCGCGGATTTTTCGGGAAAATCCCTCCCCGCGCCGTACACCGAGATTGTAGTATCCGCAGAATTAGTCCAGAACAATAAGCTCGTAGACATCTCAGGTGTCGAGATTCGCTGGTTCGTCGATGATAAATTCTTAAAATCGGGCGCGGGGCTCAAGACCATCTCCTTCTATGCGGGGCAGGAAGACGACGGCTATGCGTCCGTTCGCGCCACTGTGATAACAAAAAATGGCTCGTTCCAAAATGCTCTTCAAATCCCCATCGTGCCACCGGAAATTGTGTTAAGCTACAAATCCCCAACGAACACCATTAAGCCGGATTCCCAAATAACAGTGGAGGTAATTCCTTTTT
This sequence comes from bacterium, assembly GCA_021791135.1. Taxonomy (GTDB): domain Bacteria; phylum Patescibacteriota; class Minisyncoccia; order UBA6257; family GWB1-50-10; genus JAKAHD01. The sequence goes on from JAJYXD010000008.1 coordinate 7,011, forward strand.
CTTTCTCCATACAATCGCCCGGCGATCTCACTTTCTTTTGGTCGGTGAACGGAACACAAACCAACACAAAGGCCGGCACTCTTTCGCTTAATGTAGGGATGCCGCAGACCGTATCCCAAAACACCATTCAGATCTCCGTATCCGCGCAGAATAATCGAAACCCGATAGAAATTGCAAAAACCTTACTCACACTTCCCCTACAAACCTCGCAATAATATGAAAGGAAAAAATGTCATAACAATTCTCTTCGTCTCGCTTCTTTTTTTCGGATTCGGCGCCGCGGTGTATGCGCAATCCTCAAGCCAGAACAGTCCGATTGTTAATGTGGATTTCCAGTGTCCGGGGTGTACAACAGGAAAGATGGACATCGTCACCTACATCAACAACTTCTATAAATTCAGCTTATGGATCGGGGGAGCACTCGCCCTGGGAATGATCGTCGCGGGAGGCATCATGCGCATCGTCTCCGCGGGAAGCCCCGATAAGCTGCGCGAGGCCTCGGAGATGATCACCTCCTCGATATTTGGGCTTCTTCTTCTCTTTGGGTCGTATCTGGTCTTGAACACCATTAACCCCGAGATTACACTCCTGAAGCTTCCCGCCGCGGGGGAAGGCGATGCGAAGCTGGCCGCCCAAACTACCGATTCCATCACGGCAAGCGAGTGCGGCGGAACGAACGCCAAAAGCTTCGAGGCGATAAGGGTGTGGGACGGAAAGATCCAGCGGTCGGATCTGAATTGTATCTACAGAAGATCGGTAACGCCGACCGCAATAGGGCTCACAAGCGGCGAATATTACGACACCAACCTTACCGTACCCGCAAAATCGATGGTGTGGCTCTACCCCTACTTCCCGAGATCGGGGGGCTCATCAAAAGCGGAGTGTTTGATTTATGCCTTTCTAAGCACCGAAAAGGACGCGCAGATAAAAATGGTGGATCTGGACACAGAGCTTCAGTTGTGCGCCCCGAAGTTTCAGAGCTTGGGCGGCCCGATCTGCAAGGCGTGGATGTTCACCGCAAAGGAATCAACCATTGAGAGTTTCGATACGAGCGATACGTCACAGTATAAATACATCGGCTACACAGTGATTCCTTCGGACGCCTTTCCTTACTATGACCCTCTCTCGCAGCCTCCCCGTTCTATAACAAAAAGCGACGGCACAAAAGCGGGGCCGGTCCCCGGACAAGACAATGTCTGTTATACAACCTACTGCGCGGAGGAGAAGTGGACGTGTTCCGACGTCGAGACCCCCAAACTCGACATGCCAGCGAATGACGTAAACGTCGGGGTGTGCAATACTTGCAGTGATGTTCCCAGCAGCTTCTCTTTTAATTCGAATCCCTGCAATAAGGCGATTAAAGATACGAACAGAAACGCCAATGGAAACTGCAGACTGAACGACGCTCTTATACAAAAGCTCACGGCTTTTAAAAACTCGTTCGGGGGCGGGTGGCAGATTAACGAAGCGTGGCCCCCGACGGTTCCTCATCTGGATTCCTGTCACGCGGACGGAACCTGTGTAGACATCGCGCTCTCGGATATAGGTCTTAAAAACGGTACGTGCACGAACGTAGTAAAGGCGTTAAGCGATCTAAAAAAGGCGGGTTTGGGCGCCTCCGTGAACGAATATAAAGAGTGCGGCGGAACTACTTATAAAACCACCACGGGCGGTCATATCCACGTACAATGGTAAAACTGGACTATAAAAAAATAATAATCACTCTTCTTATTGTCGCAGTGTTCGCGGTTATCGTGTATTTCATCTGGGGCGGCATTGCGGGGCCGGAGACGCCACTCCCCGCGGGAACGCCTTCTTCCTCGTCCACGCTCCCCGAGGCGGGGTCCGCTCTTCCGTCGGCCGGAACGTCGACGGGGAATATTCCTGGAAACACCATTTCTTTCCCCGCCGATTCGGATCCTATCTCTAAGGTTTCAAGCCAGCCCGTTTCCGGTTACTGGATCGATCCGCAAACGGAGGGAATTTTTTATCTCGACGCGAGCGGAAGGGTTTTTCTGGTGAATAAAAATAAGGGGGGAGAGGATACCGAAATAATAAAGCAGGGGGTTGGCACATTAAACACGATCGAGGTTGGTCCGAATTCACAGAAGATTCTTGCGGCCTTCGGCGATCCCCGTTCGCCCCGGTGGGGGATTTTCGATGACGTCGATCAGACATGGCGCCCACTCCCGAGTACCGTTCTAAACGCCGTGTGGGGAGAGAACAATGGAACGCTCTACGGCATAGTACAGAACGGGGGCGTTCCCGCGCTCGCTTCAATTGATGTAAGCAAGAGCGATATCTCAACGAAAATTTTAATAAAAGATTTTCGCTTTGAGGATGTACAGCTTTCATTTCTCTCTCCTTCGACTCTTTTTGTTCTCGAGCGGGGCTCTTCCGAATACTCCTCGCGTGTGTGGGGAATCGACACCAGCAACCTTTCCATTCACCTTCTCCTCGATTCGAGAAAGGGCCTGACAATCAGCCCGAGCGACGACAGGAGAGTGTTCTTCTCTTTTCAGGGAAATGTGTTTCACATACTTGATCCGAGAACCTTAAATACCATAACCCCCATTCCTTTCCTTACGGTCCCTGAAAAGTGCGCGTTCGGAGGCGTTGTGGCATATTGTTTCGTACCGAATTCACAGAACTTCAAGAGCGCAGCCCTGCCGGACGACTACCTTAAATCGAAGATCTATACCACCGACTCGCTCTACGAGGTTAATCTTTCAAGTGGAGGAAGTGTTTCGTCCGATCTGCCGAAGACCGTGAATAACGAGCTCTTCGACGCGATATCGCCGAAGTTCAGTAAAGGCTTCCTTTATTTCATCAACCGCTACGACGGCTATCTTTACGCACTGAATCTCACCTCGGATCAGTTCTCTCAGGCGGGGCAGAACGTAGGAGACTAGGGGGTGTCGGGAGTTTTGTTTTATTCCCTCGCGGCACCGGGTGTCGGAATGCTCCTGCGGCATTCCGCACCCTACGCTCTCGGCTCGCGACTCCCTTTGGAATTATTGATGGAGTTCGTTCAAGAGTGTTGTTTCCGTGTTGTGACCCTCGTTCGAGGGTCACAACACGGAAACACAACAACTCTCACTAACTAGCAATGTGTTTGATGACGATGCGGCGATCTTTGCCCGCGCCGTCGCTTTCCGTCGTGAGATCCGGGTGGGTGGAGATTTCCACATGAACAAGTCGGCGCTCATACGCATTCATCGGAGGAAGCTCAACATTCGTTTTGGTGAGAAGGGCTTTCTTCGCCCCCGCCTTCGCGAGCTCTATAATAAGGCGCTCCCGCTCTCTTCGATAGTAGTTGATGTCCACCACGAACGAGGGGAGTTTTTCGCGTCGAAGCATGAGGTTAATAAGATGTTCTAGGGCGGGGAGAGAGGTGGGAAGCTGGGAACGGAAAAACTCGTCGTCAACAACCACAACCACCTTCCGGTGCTCTTCATCGACGGTCACCTGCGCGTCGGGAAAGCCCATAAGCTCCAAGAGTGTTCGTATGTGCGATTCTATATTCATGATTCTCGGGGCGTGGTTGCCTCTATCTTTTTATTGATATATATCTGTTGTACTAGAGAAAAGGCGTTCGAGACAAGCCAATAAAGCCCTATCGCGGACGGAAGGTTTCCCAATATCACTATCGTAAGGAGTGGGCCCACAAAAAGCATGGTTTTTTGTATCGAGGCGGCGGGATCCTTGCCCCGTGCGGCTCCGTCCGGTTTTTTCGCAAGCATCATCTTGCTTTGCACAAACTGAAGTATCGCGGCGAAAATCACGAGCATCCAGCTTTTTCCGCCGAGGTCGAGGATATTTAAAAACAGCCTGTCGCCGAACACGCCCCCGGCAATGCCCTTCGTAAAAATCTGAAAGAGTGCGATAAAGATCGGGAGTTGTATAAGAAGAAGAAAAAACCCGGTGAACGGATTCACGCGATACTTTTGATACAGCGCCATTAATTCTTTTGCCTGTCGTTCTTTGTCGTTTTTATGATCCAGCTGAATCTTTTTTATGTGGGGTTGAAGACGCTGGAGAATCGTTTGATCTTTCGTGCTTTTATAAAATATGGGGAGAAGAATAAAACGGACAAGGATCGTGAGTTCGATAATCGATACGCCGAGGTCGTTAAAAGAGAGGTGGGAGTACAAAAACACAAGAACCGAGAGAATCGGTTCGTATATGTATGCCTGGAAGAGTGCCGTCATGCGATGTTGTTTCGTTTCGCCTCTCTTAACAGTTCTTGTTTTAATTCCTGAAAAGAAAGGTGTGCCGCGTCTTGTCTTACCGTCACTACGAGCTTGCCCGCAGCCTGAGACAGGAGCGGTTGTAGGATAACCCGAATTCTCCTTTTTATCAAGTTTCTCGCCGCGGCACTTTTCAAAACCCTCTTCGAAACGGAGATTACCGCCCGCCGGTCTCCGGCGGTTCGCGCAACAACCTTAAGAATCACCGCCTGGGCGCTCACACACTTAATCGCTTCCGTTTTTTTGCTCTCCTTCTACGAAGGATGTTCTTTCCGCCGGGAGACTTCGTGCGTTTCAAAAATCCGTGCGTCCTCTTTCTTTTTTTCTTTTTCGGCTGATAGGTCTGTCCCATATCCTTCGATTATAACGGAAATAGTTATACACACGCAATGCACAAGTAAAGCACAAAACGGTTTTGGTCGCAATGTTGCATTCCGCAAAAAAGTTTCTATTCTTAAGGGAAGGTTATCGCGCCACACACCTCATGGAAAACAAAGAACTTTGGGAGAGCGTACTGGGAGACATAGAACTCCAAATATCGAGGCCAAATTTTTTAACGTGGCTGAAAAACAGTCAGCTTCTCAATAAAAATGAGAAGGAGGGTGTAGTGCTAGTGGGGCTTCCCAATAATTTTGCGAAGGAGTGGGTGAAAGGTAGATATCACAAACTTATTCTCGGGTCGTTAAGAAACATCGACGGGTCGATAAAGAATGTCGACTACGCGGTGGTGAGCCAGAATCCGGTGAGCGCATTTTTTTCTTCGGGGAGAAAACCGAAGCCTCAAGAACCGGTACCAACCGAGGAGCCGCAACCATCTCTTATCGAATTAAAAATCGATCCGCGAACGAATTTGAATCCGAAATATACCTTCGGAACATTCGTCGTTGGATCATCAAACGAGCTTGCGTACGCGGCCGCTCAGGCGGTAGTAAGAGATGTGGGGAAAAAATATAATCCCTTGTTCGTCTACGGCGGCGTGGGCCTTGGAAAAACTCATCTTATTCAGGCGATAGGAAATGAGATTGCGGTGGAATATAAAAATTCGATAGCTACGCTCTATGTTTCTTCGGAGAAGTTTATCAACGACGTGGTGTGGGCGGTAAGGAATAAACGAATGGAAGATGTAAAGAAAAAATACAGAGACATCGACGTGCTTATTATCGACGATATCCAGTTTATAGGCGGGAAGACCGCAACCGAGCAGGAGTTCTTTTATACCTTCAACACACTTTACGAAAACAACAAGCAAATTATTATTTCTTCCGACAGGCCCCCTACCGCCATCCCGACGCTTGAGGAGCGCCTCCGCTCCCGTTTCGAGGGCGGGATGATTGTTGATGTCGAGTATCCGGATTACGAAACACGCTTCGCCATCCTAAAAACGAAGCTTCAGGAAAAAAACGCCTTCGTCGACGATCATATACTCGAACAAGTAGCCGCAAAGGTGCAAAAAAACGTTCGTGAACTCGAGGGCATATTAACCAAAATCGTCTTTTATCAACAATATAAAAACGAGAAAATAGACGCCAAAAAACTCGATGAAATAATCGGTGAGGCGGCTCAGGTTACGCCTAAAAATATCACCGCGAACGATATTATTAAGGCGGTTGCGGACTTCTTTGAGGTTTCTCCGAGCGACCTTATGAACCGGGGAAGAAAACAGGAGGTGGTCCGGCCGCGCCAGATCGCCATGTTTCTTCTGCGGGATATTCTGAAACTCTCGTACCCGCACATCGGCGAGCGCCTGGGAAAACGGGACCACACCACCGCGATACACGCCTGTGAAAAAATTACGAAGGAGTGCGGTCAGGATCACGGGCTTAATCAGAAGATTTTACTCATAAAGGAGCGACTGTATAAAATGTAAGGTGTGGTTGTGAATATCCTGTTGGTGAATTTGAGAGGTAAAAAATACTATCCACACAAAAAGAAAAGGAGTAATAATTTATCCACACATTATCCAAAATAAGCCCCGCAAAAAAGCAGACGGTAACAAGCATTATAAGAGTTAAACACACTTACACACGACCTACTACTACTACAAATGAAATTAATCGTATTAAAAACTAATCTAGTAGACGGACTGGGGACAGTGGAAAAGGCCGTGAACGAAGGTTCCAATCTTCCAATCCTGAAAAACATCCTCATCGAAGCCGGGGGCGGGAAGATAGTGTTTGTCGCGACCAATCTCGAGCTTGCGATCGAGTACTTGATTCCGGGGAAGGTGATGGAGGAAGGAGAAATTGCGGCGCCATTCTCGCTCTTAAACTCGATTATACGGAATCTTGCCGCGGAGCGCATATCGATTGAAGAAAAGGATAAAAAAATAGTAATTACCACGGACAATTACGAGGCGACACTTCAGGGACAGGACCCAAAAGAGTTCCCGATTATTCCCGTTGTTCAGGACCGGGCTCACCGGCTGGAATTTAATACCGCCTCGTTCCGTGAAGCGCTTGGAAATGTTATTGTCGCGGCGCAGTACTCCGACATACGGCCCGAGATAAGCGGAGTATATCTCGAGTATTCCGGAGGAGAGGCTGTTCTTGCCGCGACCGACGGATTCCGTCTCGCAGAACAAAAACTCGACCAGTCGAGCGTGAAAACCGACGTCGAAAAAATCTCCGCGATACTCCCGCTTAAAACCGCAACCGAGCTTTTGAAAATGTTTAAGGAGCAACGTGAATTAATTATGGCGGTGGAGCCCAATCAAGTTCTTTTGTCGGCGCCGAACGAAAAGGTGATATCGCGCCTTATCGACGGATCATTTCCCGATTACAAAGCGGTGATTCCGAAAAACCCGCCGCACGAGGTCGTGGTTGAACGACAAGAATTGATAAATGCGGTGCGTCTCGCAAGCTCTTTCTCCGGGAGAGCGAACGACATCACACTTCGCTCGGGCGATAATAAAAAACACCTTGAAGTGTATGCGACGGACAGCGCGCTCGGGGAAAGTTCCTACAAGGTGCCGGCAAAACTTACCGGTGAAAAATTCTCCATAGTTTTCAACTGGCGCTACCTTCTTGACGGATTAAAAATTTTTTCCGGCGCGGATATTACCCTGGGAATCCACTCATCGGAGCGCCCGGTTCTTCTTCGAAACCATAAAGAGCCGCACCTTATTTACGTAGTAATGCCGATCAAGGGTTAGCGGCGATACACGATCATTTTTAAAGATCCCGATTTGCCGTCCGAAGTGACGACGCGAATTTCGATTGTGTTTTGAGGATCAAGGTTCTGTGTCGCCTGGTACTCGAGGCGGAAAGACGTCTGGGATATCCCGTCGAAAATCGTCACGGGTATGCCGTTTATATATACCCCGACGGTTTGTATCGGGCTTCCAGAGAGAATGTCCGCACGGACGGGAAAAGGAGAAGCGACAAAAGATCCGTTCGACGGACTCGCGTTTTGTATTACTACTCCGCTGCCGGATCCGCCGGCCTCCACGCCGAAAGGAATCGACTGATTAAAAGATCCAAAATTCCCAACATTATTTTTCGCCCACTCAACAACCCCAGTTTCCCAGTTTAAGAATTGCGGATCTTCCGAGGGATCTTTCGGGACGGGTCCCGTGGGATCGTTCTTATCGACATAATAAAGAATAGAATGTATCTGCGGACGTGTCGTTCCGCCGACCGAGGCGTTAAACACGTACTGTCCGTTCAGCATCGGTTTTTGGGAAAGCGGAAGCGGATCGGGTTTCGTAAAGAGTTCGTTCGGGTAGTTCGGTAATACCTGATTCAAGAACTCGCTCCACATCGGCACCGCAGCGAGAATACTCGATCCCTGTCGCTGCATCGGTTTATTGTCGTTATTTCCCGCCCACACACCGACCGCAAGCGACGGAGTGTAACCGAATGCCCACGCATCTCTGTAGTCGTTCGTGGTTCCCGTTTTGAGAGCAACATCACGGTCGGGAAATACGGTTAACGATAAGCTTCCCTGAAAAAGCCCCGAACGAAGCTGCTTATCGGATAGGATCTGGTTTATGAGACGCGGATATTCAGGATCTATCACTTTGGTGTTTTGATCCCGATAGGTTTCGAGCACCTTGCCGTTCGAATCCGAGGCTTCAAGTACCATCGTCTGGTCGTGGCGCACCCCCTCCTCGGCAAGCGTTGCGTACGCATTCACGAGTTCTATCATTTTTATTTCTCCGCCGCCCAAAACAAGGGAAAGCCCATAGCGCGACGGATCGGTGAGCGTGGAGATGCCGAACGAGTGCGCAGTATCAAGAAGGTTTTTAAGCCCCACAAGATAAAGAATTTTCACTGCTGGTATGTTAATCGACTGTGCAAGACCATGTTCAAGGGTGACCGGTCCCGAAAACGGCTCGAAGTCTTGCGGGTGAAAACATTCGGAGCTTGAGGAAGAATCGTCGAAGTTAGGAATAAGAGGACAGCCGCTATTTCCCGAGACGAACTCCGTCGGCACGTCAAAGATGATGGTTTTTGGAGAGTACCCCTTTTCAAATGCGAGCATATAAGCGAACGGCTTCATTGCCGATCCCGGCTGTCGCAGCCCCTGAAGGGGGACGTTAAAGTTCCCCCCGTGCTCGAGGTCAAAGTAGTCGTGGGAGCCCACAAGCGCCAGAATTTGCCCCGTCCTGGGGTCTTGTGCGACAAGCGCGGCATTGGTGCCTTTGTAAAGCTCCATGTTGCGTTTAGCCCCATCCCGAACTACTTTTTCGGCGATCTGCTGCATCGGCCAGTCGAGTGTGGTTATTATCTTGAGCCCCCCGTTCGTGACCGTGTCCTCGCCATATTTGTCGATGAGATAATTTTTGACCGCAAGAGAGAAGTGAGGCGCCTTAATGGATCCCAAAGACGGTGGGGCAAAATCGGCAGTTTTCTTTTTCGCGGCGGCGGCCTCCTTCTCCGTTATGAATCCAAGCGAAACCATTCTGTCGAGCACATAGTCTTTTCTCGCGATAAGGTCGTCGGTGTGCGTTCCCCACGGAGAATAATAACTCGGCGCCTTTACCATGCTCGCAAGAATCGCCGCTTCGTTTAAGGAAATGTCTTTTACGGGCTTATTGAAGTAGGTTTGGCTTGCGGCCTCGACGCCGTATGCGTTCGATCCGTAGGGGATCTGATTCAGATAAAAACCGAGTATCTCATCCTTCGAATATCTCGATTCAAGTTCTATTGCGAGAATAAGCTCTTTTATCTTTCTGGTAATTGTCTTCTCGCCGGAAAGAAAAGCGTTTCTTGCGAGCTGCTGGGTGATGGTCGATCCGCCGGCCGCCGCGCGCCATTCTTTTATGTCGGTCCACACCGCGCGGAGGATTCCGCGCCAGTCGAATGCCGGCCTCGTGTAGAAGTTTGAGTCCTCGGCCGCGAGGGTCGCTTTTTTAAGAGAGTCTGGGATCTCCGAGAGCGGCACTACGGTTCTCTTCTCTTCGCCATGGATCTCGTAGAGCAGCACCTTTCCCGTCCGATCATAAAGCTTCGTGGACTGACTTATCTGGCGCGTTGAGAACTGATCGGGCGAAGGCAGTTGTTGAATCGCGACTACGGCGTAGATTACGCCGACCACCAAAACGCAAAGCGCGGCAATAAAAGAAATAATAAGCGCCGAAAGCAGGAATCTTTTTCTCCCCCCGGCGCGCAACGTTGTTTTTTTTCTTTTTGCCGTAATTTTCTTTCTTTCTTCTTGCATATCGTAATTCTATAACGCCCCACCCTAATTGCAAAACAAAAACCCCGCGTCGCGATAGGAATGGTGCGCGGGGCTCCGAAGTTCGTATATTAGAGCTCTCCGTTGTCGAACTCGTCTATCTCGTCGTCGTCGTTTGTTCCCGCGCCGAGCTCCTCGTCCTCTCCAATGTCCGAATCAAGGCTTTCTTCCTCCTCTTCCTCATCGTCGGAGTAAGCCAATATCGGGGAGGGTTTCAATAATTCCGTAGAGAGCATAGTTCTCTTGTGGTCCGTCTGATATTACGACCTTTCTTTGTTTATTGCGGATAGTATAAGAAAGAGAAGCAAAAAGTCAATCCCTTTGATTAATAGTGTGCGGAGGAGGTCGCGATTGCGATTGCGAGGGCATCGGTTGCGTCGTCGATCATTTTTGAAGTGTCGACGTGGAGTATAAGAGAAACCATTTTCGCCACCGCCTTCTTGTCGGCAGTCCCACTTCCCGTAACGGCAAGCTTAACCGAGGAGGGAGGAAACTCTTCGATCGGGACCCTTTTCGCGGAGAGGGTTTTTATTATTACCCCTCTTGCTTCCGCCACGCGGACGGCGGTTTTTTTGTTCTTGGTGAGATACAGCCGCTCTATTCCCGCAACATCCGGTTTTGCGCTTTCGATGATTTTTTGGAGACCGCGCTCAAGCGCAAGAAGCCGATCTCCCTGATTGTTCGTCTGCGGCGAAGAAATAAGCCCGCCCTCGAGAAAAATGAGCTTCCCGGATTCTTTTTTCAAAACCCCATATCCGGCGCGCGTGGTCCCCGGATCTATACCCAATACAATCATTGTGCGTGCGCTTCGGCGCGCGTCCCCTTAAGCGGAATAGTAAAGGTGACGATTGTTCCTCTCCCTTCTTCCGAGACAATGTTGAGCGTTCCGCCGTGCTGCTCAATGATGTTTTTCGCAATATACACCCCAAGGCCGCTGCCGTTGGGCTCGAGTTGGGTGGCGTTTTCCGCGCGATAGAACCTCTGTGATAATTTTGGGAGATCGTTTCGCGGTATTCCTATGCCCGTGTCCGCAATCTTTACCGCGAGCGATTTTCCGTCCGGGGAAGGGGAAATATTTACATCCACGGAGCCGCCCCTGGAGTTGTATTTTATGGCGTTATCGACGAAGTTGCTTATCGCGATTCCGAGACGATCGGGATCCGCATAGACGGCGTCCTCGGTTGCGTCGGAAGAAAAGCGGACGGCCACCTCTTTTTCTTTTGCAAATGTCGCGGCCTCATCGATAATCGTCTTTACGAATTCCGAAAGAGAAAGATCTCTTTCGTGAAAACCGAATTTTCCCTCCTCGATTCTCGCCGCATCGAGAAGGTCGTTGATAATTTTAAGTGATCGCTGGGTAAGCCCCGAGCCCTCCCGAATGTTCGAGGCAGTGGTCGCATCTCCGAGCGTGCCGTCCTTCACGCTTTTCTGGAGCGTTTCGAATATCCAGCTTAGCGCCGTAAGCGGCGTGCGGAGCTGGTGCGCGGCGACGGTGATGAACTCTCCTTTTGATTTGATAATCGTGTTTTCCCTCGTGACATCCGTAACGAGTTTCAAAAAGCCGAGTACCTCGCCCCCCTCGCCGATAATCCTGTTTAAAACCGTGTGAAGTTCAAGGTGGGGCTCCTCGAACGAAAGATCGATAACCTGAGGCCACTCGCTTGAGATGGTGGTAATTGAAGAAGCAAGCGAGGGAAAGATAACCTGGGCGAGAACACGAAGATGGGCGTTATTTACGAGCTCCGGCATGATAAGGGTTCCTACCACCTCTTTTGCCGATAATCCGAACACACTCTCCGCGGCCGCGTTCATGCTTATAATTCTGAAGTTCGGGTCATACACAATGACGCCGTCCCGTATGTTCTCCACCACTGCCCCAAGCTCGGTGTTTTTTATCTTGTCAGCGACTTCGGACCGTGCGATGTTGCGATAACCAATGAAGAGGCAGACACAGGCGAAGATAAGAAGGAGTGCAACCGACAGAAGAATGGGGAGCGGGAGGAAAAATGCGGAAAGAAGAAGCGCAAGGAGCCAGGAAAACGCCGCACAGGCGAGAAACACCAAGCCGCGCGGACCGAGATATGCCCGCAGCTCCCGCAGAAGCGCCGAGAAAGATTGTTTTTGTTCGTTTGATGAATTCATCCCTCACATAACATGCATCAGGCTGTGCCGCAGTCGTTCTTTGACTCGGCGCAGGCCCTGTGCATGCTGTTTAAGCGACTTTTCTCTTCGATACGCATCTTCTTTTGCGGCATAGCCTTCAAGATACACCATCCGCCATGGACCGCCGTGATATTTGGTATAGAATGATTTTCCATTATTATGCTCCTCGAATCTTTGTGCGATTGGAGAATATTGACGTAATGCATGTTATGTGAGGGATTCATGAGTGAAGTGATCCCCAGTCCGTTCCTTCGCCACCCCCGACTATAAGAGGAATATCGAGGGGAAAGACACATTCCATAATTTTTATAAGTGGGTTCCGTACTTCCTTCAGAATATCATCGCGGATTTCGAAGAGCAATTCGTCGTGAATGCTCAAAAGCAGCCGCGCCCTTATTCCGAGCCATCCTTTGTTTTTAAAGAAATCATAGGTCTGTCTCATGGCCATTTTCACAATCTCCGCCTCAAGTGCCTGGATCGGCATATTGATAGCCGCCCGCTCAATCTCTGCAAATACCCCTGGATTTCCCGCGCCGATCTTACCCGAGAACCAGCGCTTCCTTCCCAAAGAATCTTCCGCATAACCCTTCTTCTTCACCGTCTCTTTAGAGGATTCCTGCCAGGCCTTAATGTCGGGGAACTCCTCGAAATATTTCTTTATGAAGCGCGAGGCGTCTTCCGTGGAAACTCCGCTTGTTTTTGCAAAAGCTCTTGCGCCCATGCCGTAGATCATACCGAAATTCAGCGTCTTCCCGACGCGTCGTAGTTCCGGCGTGACGCGCTCCTCCGGAACGCCGAGTACGCGCGATGCGGTGAGCACATGGATGTCGTTTCCTTTATGAAACGCGTCAAGAAGATTTTCGTCCTTCGTGATGTGTGCGAGGAGGCGAAGCTCGAGCTGTGAGTAGTCGAGCGAAAAAAACTTCCATCCCGGTTCAGGAACAAACGCACGTCGAAGTTCGGGAGCCCACTTCGATTCTTGCGGGATATTCTGAAGATTCGGTTTTTCCGAGGAGAGCCGTCCCGTCGAGGTGCCGGTCTGAACGAAGGTGGTGTGCACGCGCCCGTCGCTTTCGATAAGCGAGAGAAGCGGTTCAAGATACGTGGATTTGATTTTTGACGTCTCGCGGTACGAGAGAAGGAGATCGATTATCGGATTTCTTCCCTTAAGGGAAAAAAGTGTTTCTTCCGAGGTCGAATAGTGTCCCGTTTTCGTCTTTTTCATCTTCGTGTCCTGCACCCCCAGCTTTCTGAAGAGCACCTCTCCTACTTGTTGGGGAGAATTGATATTGAATATCACCCCCGCATACCCGTAGATTTTTTTTGCGATGTCGTTCAGTTCGTGTGTTGCCTCGTTAAGGAGCTCCTCAAGTTTTTTCCGGTCGAGTCGTATTCCCGAAGCCTCCATATGCGCCAAGACCTCGATGAGGGGCATCTCGATCTCGTAATACACCTTCCGGAGTCCTTCTTTTTCTATCGCGCTCTCTAAAATCGGGAATATCTCTCGGAGACCACCCGCACCACCCCCTTGTTTCAAAAACCTTCTCTTTAACACGGCCTCCGAAAAGTCGGTTTCATCCGGCGCGAGAAGCCATCCGGCAATCGAGCAGTCGAAGAGTTCTTTCGGGGCTTCTTTCCCCGCCCGCATTCGCTCTTTAAGGATGGGCTTCCACGCCCACGCGACGGCGACGCCCCGGATCTCCGCCTCCTTCCCATCTTCCGATGTATGATTTGTATCGGAAGTACCCCCCTCTTTTTGTATGGAGGGGAGGCGACCCAATAAACTCATAAATCCCTTCTCCTCGAAGTATTCCGCAAGCCCCTTTGAAAACGGAGTATCGCAGGCAATATCGTGAAGTGTTGTGGAGACGTGAGCGTCCGTGCGAATGGTTCCCAACGTCTTCGAGATGAAAGCAATCTCCTTGAAGGGAAGAATTTTTGGAGCGCGCTTGTCGGTTGTTCTCATATCCCGGAAAAGGTTTTCGATCGTTTCGAACTCCTGGAGGAGGGTTGCCGCGGTCTTCGGGCCGATTCCTTTCACGCCGGGGATGTTGTCCGAAGTGTCGCCTACAAACCCCTTGTAGTCGGGGATTTGATTTGGTGAGAGTCCGTAGCGTTCGCGTACCGCCGTCTCGTTGTACTCGATTGTTTCGCTCACGCCGCGTTTCGGCGTGATAACTACAACCTTCTCATCCTTGACCAGCTGGAGCGTATCCAGATCGCCCGTCAAAATAATAATTTTCAGCTCCTTCTCTTTTCTGAATCGCTCCGTGAACGTTCCGATTATATCGTCCGCTTCGAATCCTTTCTCGTCGAATGTTTTGATGTCGAACCGATCGAAAAGCGCGCGCGCTTCCCCAAGTTGTTCGGCGAGTTCTTCCGGCGTTTCCGGGCGGTGCGCCTTGTACTTTTCGAACATCTCTTTTCTGAACGTCGGTTCCGGACGATCGAAGGCGGCCGCGACGTAGTCGGGTTTTTGTTCTTTCAGTACTTTAAGAAGCGCTCCGGCGAGACCGTAAAGCGCGCCCACTGGCTTTCCTTCAGGAGAAGTGAGCGGCGGCAGCGCGTGAAACGACCGGTGAATCAGCGAGTTCGCGTCGATGAGAAGAAGTTTTTTCATTTTCCTTTTTTCGGAGCGGCGACGTAAAGAGCCCGCTCGTGTTCTTTTTTCCCGTGCCGTAAAAACACGCGCACCGCATTTCTTGGAAGCGCAGCCCGGATCCGCTCCGGCCACTCGATGAGCGTAACGCTCCTCGGCATCGAGAGAATATTTTTTAGATGAAGCGCTCTCGTCTCTTTCGCGTTCTTTAGTCGATACGCGTCGATGTGAAAGAGGTGTTCAAGATCGCCCCGCAGCGTATAATGGCGGACGATAAGAAAGGTAGGGCTTGTGATGGTGTGCTTCAGCCCGAGCTCCCGCGCGAAACCCTTCACGAACGTCGTCTTGCCCGCGCCAAGTTCTCCCTCAAGGGTTATCACGACGGGTTTGATGCCCCGGCGTTTCAGGATTTCCTTTGCGAAAAGCGCGCCTTCGCGCTTCGTTTCACGCGGAGAAACGCTTATTCTGCCCGTCTTCATACGTATATTTTAGAGCAGTTTCGTGTCCCGGGGAATGTTCAGATGCTTATAACTAAGCTCGGTCGCGATGCGTCCCGAGGGGGTTCTATGAAGAAGCCCTAGCTTCATAAGGAAGGGCTCGTAGACCTCTTCGATCGTCTCCATTTCTTCGTTCAGGGACGCGGCAAGCGTTTTGAGCCCCACCGGTCCTCCCCCAAACTTTTTGATGATGATTTTCAAAAGCTCGCGATCAGCTTCTTCAAGGCCCAACGCATCGACCTCGAGCATGGAGAGCGTTTTCTCGACAACCTCCTCGTCAATCGACTGTTTCTTGTACACCTGCGCGTAATCGCGCGCGCGTTTCAAAAGCCGGTTTGCGGTGCGGGGCGTGAATCGCGCCGCCTTCGCAAGTTCGCGTACTGCGCCCTCCGTGATGCGCACCCCGAGAATTTCCGCGGAGCGTTTTACGATTTTTTCGATGTCATCGAGATTGTAGTAATCGAGACGGAATGTTGCGCCGAAGCGCGAACGAAGCGGCGCCGAAAGGAGATTCACTCTTGTGGTCGCGCCGATCACCGTGAAGGGAGGAAGATCAAGCGTGAACGTTTTTGCGGTCGGCCCCTTGCCGATAATGAGATGAAGTTTTCTCGACTCGAGCGCGGGATATAAAATTTCCTCCACAAGTTTGTTGATGCGGTGAATCTCGTCGATAAAAAGAATCTCGTGCGGTTCGAGGTTACTCAAGAGCGCCGCGATGTCGCCCGCTTTTTCGAGCGCGGGCCCGGAGGTCGATCGCACGCTTACGCCCATCTCTTTTCCGATAAGATAGGCGAGCGTTGTTTTTCCGAGTCCGGCCTGTCCGTAGAAAAGAAGATGGTCTGCGCCCTCTCCGCGTCCTTTCGCGGCGTCGATGATGAGTTTCAAATTTGTTTTTACCTTCTCCTGCCCCACATAGTCCTCCCATCGCGTGGGACGAAGCAGAAGCTCGAGGTTTAACTCCTCATCTTTTGGCGTTTTTCCGGCTTGTTGGTTCATGGTGAGTAGTGATTGATCCCTCACATAACTTAGTATAATTATTGTCTATTCTTTTATCTAAAAGCGCTTGTTGCTGCCCCAGCTTTTCTTGTCCACAGGCGTTATGTGAGGGATTGACAATTATAATGGTTTGTGCTAGTATGTCACCCGTATCCTGATTGGAGACCTGTGGACAGGGAGAATCTTTCCAGTCTTGGGTTGCTTGGCTCCGGCTGGGTAATTCCTCGAAAGAATCTCACATACGCCTCTCTCACTTTGGCTAAAGTGTCCACAGATCTTCGATTGGGATCCGCGGAAGACCCTTCGGGGTCTTTTTTGTCAGGTGTTCCACCCGACAGGTCCCGTAAGTCGTTCGATTTCCTCGAACGAGGTGACCCCTAAAAGAACTTTCAACACCCCGTCTTCTTGCATCGTAACCATTCCCGTATCTTTTGCCAAGCGCTTCAGCTCTATCTCCGTGGGATTTTTATAGATCTCCGCTTCGATCGTCTCATTGACTGGGAAAAGCTCGAATATGGAGGTTCTTCCGCGATATCCGAGATTGCCGCACTCCGCACACCCCTTCGGTTCGAATATTGTCGGTGCGGCGTAACGCGTTCTGTCGACTCGGGAAGGGAGCTTTGTAAGGAATGTTTTTATATTCTTCTTCAGCGCCTCATCAAGCTCTTTACCGACCTTACATTTATTACAAAGTACGCGGACAAGACGCTGCGCGATGACAAGACTCAAGGACGGTCCCAGAATATTCCCTTGAATTCCGAGATCGATGAGTCGCGGAATCGCGCCCACCGCGTCGTTCGTGTGGAGCGTGGAGAATACAAGGTGTCCGGTCAAAGACGCATTCAAGGCGATCTCCGCGGTTTCTTTGTCGCGGATTTCTCCGACGAGAATGATGTTCGGATCCTGTCTCAATATCGAGCGGAGACCCGATGCGAAGGTGTAGTTTGCATCCGGATCCACCTGGGTCTGTGAAATTCCCGTGAGGTGGTACTCGATGGGGTCCTCGATGGTGATGATTTTTATCTCTGGCTTTCGGACATAGGTGAGAAAAGCGTAGAGCGTCGTCGTCTTGCCCGATCCGGTGGGGCCGGTGTTCAGGATAAGACCGTTCGGTTCCTTAATAACTCGCTTCGCGATCTCGAGATCGTCCGTGCGCCAGCCGAGATCCTCCAGATTCACCTTAAGCGCCTTGGGGTCAAGGAGACGAAGCACCGCCGTCTCCCCGAACTCGGAGGGAATGATGGAGGTGCGCATCTCGATCGATCGATCTTTGAGCCCGATCGTGAAACGGCCGTCCTGGGGCTCGTCCCGTATGTTGAGTTTCAGGTTGGAGAGAAGTTTTATTCTCGTAACGAGAAGCTCATACGTGTGACGAGGAAATTCTCCGTAGGCGAGATGCAGAAGCCCGTCGATTCGAAGACGAAATGCGCCCACGTCTTTCGAGGGCTCGAGGTGAATGTCCGAAGCGTGAAGCGCGAGAGCGCCGCTCAAGATGATTTCCAGAATTTCGGAGGTGTAGGGACTCTTAAACTCGCGGATGTTTTTTTCGAGATCCTCCAGACTGTGAATCGTTTCTTCTATCGAGTGCAGGCGCGCTTCATTGATTTCGACGCGTCCGCTGATCTCCTTTTCGTGCAGGATGTACTGGTAATACGACCACGCGTGCGAGAGGCCGGTCATTGAGCATATGACGACTTTCACTTCGAATTTTTTCTTCAACTCATCAAGGAGTGTTTTTGTTTCCGGTTTTTCCGAATCGAAGATCGCAACGATGAGCGTTTTTTTCACGAGCTGGAGCGGCGCGAGAAGCGCCTTTTTTGCGTCGGTCTCGAGAACAAGCGAAAGCGCCTTGATCTCGGTCGGAACCGAGGTTGAGATGAGATCCGCATAGGGAAGCCCGAGTTTTTGGGCGCGCCGTTTCGCGTCGTTCTCTTCCGCCTCTCTTCTTTGTCGCCGCACCTGCTCTTCAAGCGCTTTTGATTGAAGCATTTCTATAAGTGTAGAGCGTTTTTTGAGGGCTCACAAGAAGAAAACCACCCGCAGAGAGTGAGACGATAAAAGGAGACCCGGTCTCTATGAGAAAGCCGTGCCTCCGAATATTGCGCCGTGAGTAGGTTTGACAGAAATGTAAATTTTATGTATAACCTTTCTAGAAGGTAAGGATTTTACTCGATTAATTTAAAAACTAAAACCAGTCGTCTGACTGGAGGAGATGAGAAAGTGAAGAAAGCAATATTTCTTGTTTTTGTGTTTTCTACCGCTTTGTTTGCGCAGCAAACAATGCAGGTGACCATTCCCTCGCCCGCAAAATCCATTCTGAATCTTTTCGGATTAGCGAAGGAGAAAATCCTTGTTTTCAACCCAACCCCGTTTACCGCCGATGTTTTGGCGCTTGGGAAATCCGTGGGTCGTGTTGCTCCCGGCGGAATTGCGTGGGGAACCCACTCCGTAAAATTCAACGGAGAACAGTACCCGTTTATATGTTGGTTGCTTGATGGTTCTGGATCAAGGGTGGGTGTTGCATACGGAGCCCCAAGTTTCTATGAAAATCAGCTCGGAGAATGGACCATCACACAGGTCTATTACCCGGAAGGAAGATACTCGCTTTACAGTTACTACGGAGTATCTCCGTACGGAACGCCCGATCTTCCGGAGGACAAAGAAGTTGATTTTCCAGGAATTTCTTTGGGAACCACGGTGTACGTGCAGTTTATAAACTGTACACGCTTTGATGTAGAAGCGAAGCTCGGAACTGGTCACAGTGTTCGTATACCGAGCATGCAGGACATAACACTTCCCTACGAAAACGTTCTCAGAATAGACGGAACCGTTCCCGTTAAGTTTATATATGGTGACAGAGGAAGAGAAATTGGGTGGTCCAATTCAGATTTTTCTGTTTGGACAAACAATACGCCGCGCGCAGTACAGATATTACTCACCCCCTCCATCATAAGAAATACGCTTTATTAATTCATTCCGGCCCGCGATCAGTTTTTTCTGACCGCGGGCTGAATACTTGTGGTGGTATCGAATGTTTCTATAATATCTTCATGGTCATCTACCTCTACGGACCCGACTCCTACAGACGCCAAAAGAAACTTCAATCATTCCTTTCCGAATATAAGAAGAAATATCCGAACCTCGATCTCTTCTCCGTCGATCTCGAGGACGAGCCGAAGAGTTGGGAGAAGGTAAGAGATTTTTTGAATCAGCCCTCGATGTTCGTGGATTCGAAGGTCGCCGTGGTAAAAAATCCCGGCGAGGCGAAGGAGAAAGAGTGGATTAAAGTCATTAAATCATTTTTAAAAGATGAGAAGACCTTTCTCATTCTTTCCGAAGGAAAAAAACCGCTCAAGGATTTTCATTTCCTCCTCGAGTTGCCGGTGCGCGCCCAGGAGTTCAAAATTCTCGAGGGACGCTTTCTCGAGGTGTTCGTGCGCGAAGAAATGAAGACGAGAGCGATCGAACTAACGCCGGAGGCGCTCCGCTTCTTCCTCGGGTTTCTCGAGTCGGAAGAAGAACGAAGCTGGGTCGCGGTCGCCGAACTCGATAAACTCTCCCTTCTCGGAAATAAAAAGCCGCTCTCACGGAGCGAGCTTGAGGAATATATCAACTACTCTTTGAAGTTCGAAGTATTTCGCGTGGCGAGAGAAATGCTCTCGACGCGAAACTGGAAGGAGCGGGTATCGCTTCTGGAACGCCTGTTCCTCCAGCACGAGGCGGGCGCCTACATTTTTAACTCGCTCGCGTACGGTGCGCGCGGAAGCGAGCTTATCGCCCTCGCCGACTATGACGTGGCGGTGAAAAGCGGAACGATGGAGTACGAAGAAGCGCTTCTACACTTTGCGCTCCTGGGAGCCCGCGCGTAGTCGCTTCGTAAGACGCGATTTCAAACGGTTTGCTTTGCCGCGCTTGATAAGTTTTACCTTCCTCATCTTATCAATGGTCTTATAAAGCGAAGGAAGCTGGGCGGCCGCCTTCGGATCGTTCGAGGCGGTGAGTTTTTTAAACTCTTTTATGGAGGAGAGCATCTTCTTCTTTCTTACGATGTTCCGTTTTCGTCTGCGCGCGGTCTGTCGATAGGCTTTTTGCGCTGATTTCGTGATAGGCATAGTACGTTTATACTATGATTTCCGGCTCTCATTGTCAATTGAAATTAGGACTTCTCCGTCGGTCCGGACTATAATAAAGACGTATGATTTATACAGTTGAAGGAACACTCTCGCGCCGCGAAGATCATTTCCTCGTGGTGAAGACGGGAGGAATCGGATTCAAGATATTTACGAACGAACGGACGCTCTCGCGGCTGCCTCACGAAGGAAACGAGGTGGCGCTCTTTTGTCACCTTTACGTGCGTGAGGACCAGCTCGATCTCTACGGATTCTCGGAGGAGGGAGCGCTCAAACTCTTCGAATTTCTCATTTCCGTTTCCGGCGTGGGTCCCAAGACCGCACTCTCGGTTCTGGACGTCGACACGGTGGAGCATGTGATGGCCGCGATCATCAACAAGCAGACCGAGGTCCTCGCGCGCGCTTCGGGTATCGGAAAGAAGACCGCGGAGCGTATTGTGCTTGAGCTTAATAATAGAATCGCGCTTCCGAAAGCGGAGGCGATGGGACGGGTGGTGAGTGCGAACATGGAGATAGAAGACGCGCTCTCGGGGCTCGGCTATGGGAGGCAGGAGATACGAAAAGCGCTGGAAGAGCTGGGGCCGGAAGAGAAGACCCTTGAGGATCGTCTGCGGCAGGCGTTAAGGATCCTGGGAAAGCACTAATCTTAGAATGTACGAAAAACTCAAGAGAATTTATCACTTCTTGATGGCGTGGGCGGGAAGTGTGTGGTACGGACATCCCTCGCGGAAGCTTTTTGTGATAGGAGTAACGGGAACGAAGGGAAAATCAAGCACGCTTGAAATTATAAATGCCGTACTCGAAACGGCGGGGAAGAAAACCGCGCTTCTTGGATCGGTGCGGAGAAAAGTGCTTCACGAGAGTAAGAAAGGAAAGACGGGAAACACCATGCCCGGCCGTTTCGCGATTCAGGGATTTCTCCACGACGCGG
>JAJYXD010000024.1 GCA_021791135.1 bacterium
ACGATTGTCTTCCCCGAGCCGATAATCTAGGTTCGTATCGAACACAAGACGAAAGCCGATCAGGAAAAGATGGGCGTTGCGTTGCATCGTCTTACCGAGGAAGATCCGACATTTCGTGTGCGCGGCGACCTTGAGACGGGAGAAACGATTATCTCCGGAATGGGAGAACTCCATCTTGAAATCATCGTGGACAGAATGAAACGCGAGTTCAACGTCGAAGCGAACGTGGGACGACCGCAGGTTGCGTACAAAGAAACCATCAAAGGAAACGGCGAGGGTGAAGGAAAATATATTCGCCAGTCGGGAGGCCGCGGACAGTACGGACACGCGAAGATCAGAGTGGAACCGATGGAACGCGGCGCCGGCTTCGAGTTCGTAAACGCCATCAAGGGCGGTGCGATTCCGCAGGAATTTATCGCGCCGATCGAGAAGGGTATCAGAGAGACGATGGAGAAAGGTATTCTCGCGGGGTATCCCGTGATCGACCTCAAGGCGACGCTCTACGACGGATCGTTCCACGATGTGGACTCTTCGGAATTTGCATTTAAGATCGCCGGCTCGATGGCGCTTCAGGAAGCGACCAAGCAGGCGAAGCTCGTACTTCTCGAGCCCATCATGAAAGTGCAGGTGATCGTTCCGCCGGACTTCCTTGGTGACGTAACGGGAGACATCAGCTCCAAACGCGGGAAGATAAAGGCGATGGGAGAACGAGGAACCGTGCGTATCGTGGATGCGAACGTGCCGCTTGCCGAGATGTTCGGCTACTCCACCAACCTCCGCTCCATGACTCAGGGAAGAGGATCATTTACCATGGAATTTTCTCATTATGAAGAAATGCCCGCGAATGTGGCTCAAGCCGTTATTGAAGGAAAGAAAAAGTAAGGCCACCCGTACGCATTCCTCTTCACTCGGGCGCTCCGGGGCGCTAGCCCAAGTCTTACCCTCGTTCAGAGGAATGCGTGCGGGTGTCAGAGAAAATGGGGGACACGATAATGGGGTTGACCCCGTTAGAGGCCGCCCTGCCGAAGGCAGTGCTACGAGCACCTTGGGGCGCTCTGCCTCTAACGGGGTTGACTTTTTTGAAGAAATCATCGAATATTAACATCGCCTAGTAAACACTAAATAAGGTCGAAAATAAATTTTAGTCTTACGTTTTTAGTTTATAAGTTGCAACCAATATGGCAGAAAAAGAAAAATTTCAGAGAGGAAAGAAGCACGTGAACGTCGGCACTATTGGTCACGTTGACCACGGGAAAACCACGCTCACTGCAGCCATTACCCACGTGTTGTTCATGAAGGGTTTGGCGAAGAAGGAAGAGGGCGTAAATCAGATCGATAACGCTCCTGAGGAAAAGGCGCGCGGTATTACCATCGCGCTCCACCACTCGGAGTACGAGACCCCGAACCGGCACTATGCGCACATCGATGCGCCGGGACACGCCGACTACATTAAGAACATGATCACGGGTGCCGCCCAAATGGACGGCGCGATTCTGGTCGTATCGGCAGCGGACGGCCCGATGCCTCAGACGAGAGAACACATTCTTCTCGCAAGGCAGGTAGGCGTTCCGTCGATCATCGTGTTCTTGAATAAGGTAGACATGGTGGACGATCCGGAACTCGTCGATCTCGTCGAGTCCGAGGTAAGGGAACTTTTGAAGAAGTATAACTTCCCGGGAGACGAGACGCCGGTAATTCGCGGTTCGGCATTAAAAGCACTCGAAGCGAAGTCAGGCGACGACGAAGCGGCAAAACCGATTCTCGATCTCGTGAAAGCGCTTGATGACTATATTCCGGATCCCGTTCGTGAAATCGACAAGCCGTTCTTGATGCCGATCGAAGACATCTTCACGATCGAAGGACGCGGCACCGTCGTTACCGGACGCGTGGAGCGCGGCCAGGTTAAAGTAAACGAGGAAGTTGAAATCATCGGACTCAGGCCTACGGTGAAAACCGTGGTGACGGGTCTTGAGATGTTCCAAAAGACGCTCGATGAAGCCCAGGCAGGCGACAACGTGGGCGCATTGCTCCGGGGTCTTAAGAAAGAAGACGTGGAGCGCGGCCAGGTTATCGCGAAACCCGGTTCGGTTACCCCGCACACCGAGTTTACCGCCGAGGTGCTCGTCTTGAGCAAGGAGGAAGGCGGAAGACACACGCCGTTCTTCAAGGGCTACAAACCCCAGTTCTATATCAGAACGACCGACGTGACCGGAGAAGTGACGCTTCCCGAAGGCATCGAAATGGTGATGCCGGGAGATACGGTTACCTTCACGGTGAAACTCATCGCCCCCGTCGCGCTCGAAGAGAAACAGCGCTTTGCTATCCGGGAAGGAGGCAAGACGGTTGGCGCGGGAGTCGTAACGAAAATCTTGAAATAAAATCTGAATCCACGGATCGTTATGTCCACAAAGAAAGAAGAGCAGGTTCAAAAAGAAAAATTGCGGATCAGGGTGAAGGCGTACGATGCAAAACTCATCGACACGTCGGTTCACCAGATTGTCGAAGCGATCAGACGGCAGGGCGGCGAGATCGTCGGTCCCGTGCCGCTTCCTACGGAGTTCAAGAAATACACCGTAAATCGATCGACGTTCGTCCACAAGAAATCGCGCGAGCAGTTCGAGCTCAGGGTTCATAAACGTCTTTTGGACATCCTGAATCCGGGGCAGAAGATAATAGAATCGCTCACCGATCTGAATCTTCCTTCGGGAATCGACGTGGAGATAAAAATGCTTCAGTAATGAAAGAAGACAAACCCCGGCGGATGCCGGGGTTTGTCGTTTATATGGGGTTGATCCCTCACATAATATGCATTTCGTCTATATTCTCCAGTTGTGGGAGAATAGTAGATTTTTTTTAATTTATTAACAGAGAAGGAATACGACGCACCTTGATGCATGTTATGTGAGGGATTGACATAAAATCGGCTAATATACTATTATTAGTGCTGTAAGACAAGTAGCCGACACAACAACCAGGCGAAGTCTTGGTTCGTTTTTTTCTAACTGCGCGTATGAAATTTAAGGGTAAAAAAGTGAAGGTGACACAGATTTGGCATGACGAAAAAGTCGTGCCGGTTACGGTTGTACAACTGAACGAAAATGAGGCCCTGGGAGAGCTTAAGGAGGGGGACAAGGTGCAGGTGAGCGGAACGAGCAAGGGAAAAGGATTTCAGGGTGTCGTGAAACGTCACGGATTCGCCGGAGGTCCCAAGACCCACGGTCAGAAAGATCGTCTTCGCGCACCCGGTTCGAGCGGTCCTACCGCTCCGCAACGCGTTATAAAGGGAAGAAAAATGGCGGGACACATGGGCAGTGAGCGGGTGACGGTCAAAAATCTGAAGGTGGTGTCCGTGGAAGAAAAAAACAGAAACGTATTTTTGAAAGGAGCGATTCCCGGGATGATCGGCGGCGCCGTTGAGATTCATCCCGTTAGAAATAAACCACTAAAAGCGGCTACTGCACAATCTACACAATCTTCTGAAGACAAGGAGCGGATTTCTAACGGGATAAAAAAATAACAACATGGAAATAACCGTCTACAACCAGAAACACGAGAAAACGGGAACAATGGATATTCCGGCGGATAATTTCGGCGCGAAGTGGAATCCCGATCTGGTGCATCAGGCGGAACTTACCGAACTCGCGAACAAGCGCACGCACGTGGCGCATACGAAAGATCGTTCGGAGGTGCGCGGCGGCGGTAAGAAACCGTGGCGGCAGAAGCACACCGGTCGCGCGCGGCACGGATCTTCGCGATCCCCGATATGGGTGGGTGGCGGCGTTACGTTCGGTCCGAGGAACGATAAGAATTTCTCGATGAAGATGAACAAAAAAATGAAGCGCGCGGCACTCTATTCTCTCCTCTCGAAGAAGTTGAAGAGCGATCTCGTGAAGGTGGTGGATGCGCTCGAACTTGAAGCGCCGAAGACAAAGCATGTTGCGGCGTTTTTTGCTTCCTTTTTCAAACAGCATCCCACGATTCTCCTTGTTCCTTCCGTTCAAAACAGACATGCGCGTCTTTCCACGCGTAATATACCGGAAGCGAAAGTGACTTCACCGAAAACGCTGAATGTATACGACTGCCTCACTCAAAAGTACGTGCTTTTCGAAAAGAAAGCGCTTCAGGAGTTCGTGAGCCACATAAAGAAAGAAGAATAATATGGGTATTCTCGGAAAATCAAAATCGAAGAAGGAGGAAAAAAAGAACGTAGCGCCGGCGGCGCACGTCGAGGGGAAAGTCGTTTCCCATCGGCCGTTCCTTTCGATTCTCAAAAAGCCGTGGACGAGCGAACGCGCGCACGACCTTCAGGCGAGAAACCAGTACATCTTCTCCGTTGCGCTCAATGCGACGAAACCGATGGTGAAGAAGGAAGTGGAGCGCCGGTATAATGTCACCGTGCTCGCGGTCCGGATATTGAATATCAAGGGGAAGGTAAAATATTACAGAAACATTCCGAATCGTCGAATGACGCTTAGAAAAGCGGTTGTCACTCTGAAGAAGGGCGACTCGATCGACACGCAATAATATTCATCCCGTTAGAAATAAACTTGCAACCATGAATACCAATAACCAAGTAATTACGTATAAAGAATCATCGAGAAGTCGGATGAGATTTTCAGTTTATTTCTAACGGGATGAAACAGTATAAACCTACAAGTGCAGGAAGACGCGGAATGTCGGTAGCCGACTATCGCGTGCTCTCCAAGGTGCCGCGCATGAAGAGCATGATCTCGCGCTTGAAGAAGAACGCCGGAAGAAACAACCAGGGGAGGATTACCATGCGTCATCAGGGAAGCGGCAATACCATCCTGTATCGCGCAATCGATTTCAAACAAATGAAGGTGGGAATCCCCGGAAAGGTGGAAACCATCGAGTACGATCCGTACCGCACCGCGTTTA
>JAJYXD010000029.1 GCA_021791135.1 bacterium
TAAATAGAGAACCAGACCGACAATAGTTCCAACAACAACATAGATAATAGTCATCAGACCACCTCCTATTGTTTTTCTGAGGGCCAAACGGTTTTGAGAATCCAGAGACCGAAACGTGTCCATGGGCGGAACAAGAAGAATTTGTAGAGTAGCATCATTTTTCTTTCCCGCGGTACCCATACTTTACGGGAAGCCCAGTACGGTTGGCCGATAAGTTGGGCATCGTACACTTCCTTTGTGGGGTGTACCAAGATACTGAAGATGTTTCTACAGTAGACTCGGTTCACCGCGTCAAAGGAGAGCTTTGTGCGCTCTATATGACATGGGTGGTCGTAGAGAAAGATCCTCGTATTTCTTTCGGCGGTACCAGGCAAGAAGAAGATGTTTTGCAGTGCCTGGATAGCGTTATTGTGAGTCCGGTATGATTTCCGCTCCAGCATTATACGACCGGTACTGGCGATATCAGTAACCCCGAACCACTTACTGCAGGCAAATTCGTACATCGAATTAGCCTCTGTGAATCCATACTTACTTCCGTAGCCACCCGAGAAAATTAATATGGTATCCTTCTTCTCTTCCTCAGTGACCTTTAAAAAGTCTTCCATTGCGGAGTTAACTATTTCCTCGTTAATGTTTCCGAGGCTTCCGTCTTTTCGGACGCCATTCCCGATACACAGATATACAGTCTTCAACTTTTATTCCCTCCTTTCCCAGAGTTTGAATTTTGTTTTTAACTCCAGAAATATAAGTTCCGGCAAAAGCGCCATGCATACGCTTGCAAGACCAACTTTCCTAATACTAGGATAGTAGTCAAAATCTCTTTTACACACGTCCATTATCTTTTCTATGTAATAAGAGAAAACGATGACTATGCCAGTAAGAAAGTGGAGCACGAGTATGGTTGCTCCTACCAATTCTTTGATTTCCATTATCCTTCCTTCCTATATGAATGTTTGACAATTTGCTTGAAAATGATTGTACAATGAAAACTAACCTGAGTCAATGTTTGTTTCCTTTTATATTCCGATAAATGGGACTATTTGCGTCGATAGGAAATGAGAGGGTATAATCGCTTTGTAATATGAAACTATCTATCGGCATCGTGGGGCTTCCGAACGTAGGGAAGTCGACGCTCTTCAAACTGCTCACAAAGCAGGAGATTACGATCGCAAACTATCCCTTCGCAACGATCGATCCGAACGTGGGTGTCGTGCCGGTGCCGGATGAGCGGGTGGAAAAGCTTTCCGACGTTTCCCGCTCGAAGAAAAAAATTCCCGCAGTCGTGGAGTTCTACGACATCGCGGGGCTCGTGAAGGGCGCGAACAAGGGCGAGGGGTTGGGAAACCAATTCTTGGCGAACATCAGGAACGTGCAGGCGATCACGCACATCGTGCGTTGCTTCGGGCAGAGCGACATCATTCACGTCGAATCGAGCGTGGATCCGATTCGGGATATCGACATCATCGAGATGGAGCTCATCTTCAAGGATATCGAGACCGTGGACAAGCGGATGGGAAAGCTCGAGGCGGAGGCACGGGGAGGCGACAAGGCGGGCGTCAAAAATCTCGGTGTCCTGAAAGAAATCCGCGCGGAGCTCGAGGCGGGAAATCTTACGGGACGTTTCAAGAATGAACCGATCGTGCACGAGCTCCAGCTTCTGAGCGCGAAGCCCCAGCTCTTTCTTCTGAACGGATCACCCGAGGAGGTAAGCGAGGAGGTGAAACGAAAAATAGGCGAGATGGGATTCAAATACCTCATCGCGGATCTGAAAGACGAGTCCGCGGTGCCGGAGCTTATCAAGAAGGCATATGCGATCTTGAATCT
Organism: bacterium; assembly: GCA_021791135.1. GTDB lineage: Bacteria > Patescibacteriota > Minisyncoccia > UBA6257 > GWB1-50-10 > JAKAHD01. The sequence goes on from JAJYXD010000029.1 coordinate 1,825, forward strand.
CATCAGTTTCTTCACTACCGGAGAGGACGAGACGCGGGCGTGGACGATCGAACGGGGTACCAAGGCGCCACAGGCGGCAGGCGTGATTCACACGGACTTCGAGCAGAAGTTCATCCGTGCGGAGGTAATAAACACGGAGAAGCTACTTGAGGCGGCTCACTCGGGAGGTTCGGGACATACCGACGCATGGGGTATCGCGAAACAAAAAGGATGGCTACGACTCGAGGGGAAGGAGTACGAAATGAAGGATGGGGATGTAATTGTGGTGAGACACGGATAGAAGGAAGAGTCTTGTTTTGCAACTTCACAGGTTAGAGTAAATCTCTTTCCCCCTAAGGAAGCATCGTGAAGCGAGACAGATGTCTTCCCGAACGAGACAAAGGAAATGAGGGAATCGCGCACTGTACGAATCCCGAAGTCCGCCAGTTGGCGGACGGAGGTTGAGTTGCGCGAACCCTCAATTTCCGCAGGGTGAGTGAGGAGAAGACATTCGAGCGGAACGTTGGCTGACGAATGGGGAAAGAGATTTACTCTGTTTCCCTCTTTCTCACGAGGAGAAAAAGCGCGAGGGCGGCCATCATGAGACCGAAGTCGCGGAAGGAGATGTCATCCACGCCGTAGAAGACCATGATGGAGAGCATATCGAGGAAGGTCAGAATGGAAATGGTGGGAATGAAGAATCCCGCGAGGAGAAGCACGCCCAGTATCAACTCCCCGATTCCGTGAATCGTGAGAAAAAGTGAGGGACTCATCAGCTTGTAGAGCCACGGGGGAATAAATCCCGACCAGGTCACCGTGTCGCCCATAATATGGGCACCCGCGTAGATGAGCGTGAGTCCGAGTCCGACGCGAAGCACGAAGGAAGGGGTGATTTTTGTAGTTCCTTTCATCATTGTTTCATTATATCATATGAAGGTGACGTATAAACTCGAACTCACCGGATTCCAGGGGCCCCTTGAAAAGCTTCTCGAGCTTATCGAAGAGAAAAAGCTTGAAATCACGACCGTAAGCCTTGCCGAGGTCACGGGCGGTTTTTTTGACTATCTTCACCGTCTCGAAGCGGAAGGCGCGAATCACTCTCTTGTTGCCGACTTTCTTGTCGTCGCCTCGAAACTCCTTCTTATTAAGTCGAAGACGCTTCTTCCTTCGCTTGAGCTTACCGAAGAGGAAGAAAGCGACATTAAGAATCTTGAGACGCGCCTCAAGCTTTATCAGGAACTCAAGAAAACGAGAGAATATATTAAGGCGGGATGGCGTCCGTCTCCGGCGATCTTCTCGCGTGCATTTCTCATGGAGCGCGCGCCCATTTTTTATCCGCCCAAACGCTTATCGGAGGAACATCTCGTAAGCGCCGTCCGCCGCGTCGTGGGCGAACTCGAACGTTTCATGCGTCCCGTCGTGCGGGTCAAGAACGAGATTATTCACTTGAAGCAGAAGATCGAGGAGATCTTCGCGCGACTCACGGATCATCCGGTGAGTTTCAGGAGTTTCGGGAGCGGAACGAGCGGGAAGAGCGAGCTTGTTGTCTTATTTCTCGCGATCCTGCATCTCGTGAAAGAGCAGCTTGTGATGGTGGAACAGGGGAGCCACTTCTCGGACATTATGATTGCGAGGAAGAAAAGGGAGGAGGTACAATAGGAACATTCATATGGAACCACGACGTTATGAAACGAAGTATGCGGCGCTTGAAGCGCTTCTTTTCTATTATGGCGAGCCGATGGAGCTCAAGCGGATCGCGAAGTTTTTGGGAATGGACGAGAAGTCCTCGGAAGAGCTTTTAATAGAATTCGGAGAGGTGCTTGGAAAAGACGAACACAGAGGATTACTTCTGCTTCGAAACGGAAACATGTTTCAGCTCGGCACGAAGCCGGAGTTTCGCGCATTCGGCGAAGCGTTGGCGCAGGAAGAATTCAAAGAAGAACTCACACCAGCCGCCGTCGAGACGCTTTCCATCATCGCGTATCTGGGGCCCGTCACGCGCGCCACGATCGATTTCATTCGCGGCGTGAACTCGAGTTTCATTCTTCGAAGTTTGCTCATGCGCGGACTTGTGACGCGTGCGCCTCACGAACGGAAGAAAAACGTATTCGAGTATTCCGCGAGTTTCGATTTTCTGCGGCACATGGGAATCGAGTCGCCCGGAGCGCTTCCGGAATACGATCGTTATCGCCGCATTCTCGAGCAGTTCGGCGTGACGGCTGCGGCACAGGAGGAGTCGGGAGCAATACAGGAAACGCCCCCCGTCGAGCTTCCTTCTCCCGAATAAACGCCCATGCGCTGGCAGGTCATACTTCTCATCGTCATCATTCTCGTTTCGGTCGGGCTCTCGAAGCTGCCGTTTTTGAATTTTTGGAGGACGGGTAATGAGACGAATGTCACGTCGGTCGCCTCTTCGACCGCGGGAACCTCCGCCGCAGCCAGAGAAGAAAAGATACCGGTGCGAAACTGGAGCGTTCCCGATCCGACGACGGACGCGCGCGCAATCATCGTCCAGTCCCTGGACGATGACTTCCCATTTTTCCGCTATAACTCAGATACCGCATGGCCTATGGCCTCGCTCACGAAGCTCATGACCGCCGTCATCGTGACCGAGCGGGGAGGATTAAGTCAGAAAGTGACCGTTTCCGATACCGCGGTAAAGACGGAGGGAACCGCGGGGGATCTGCGCGCGGGGGAGATGTATGCGGTGGAAGATCTCTTGAAAATCATGCTCATGTCTTCTTCGAATGACGCTGCGGCGGCACTCGGAGAGTATATAGGGAAGGACGTGTTTCTCGATCTGGTAGATAAAAAAGAAAAAGAAATAGGGATGACGGAAACGATCATTCACGATTCTTCCGGGCTTGATGACACGAACACGGCGACGGCGCGGGACATGCTAATGCTTTTGAAGTACATCATCGCGAAAGATC
>JAJYXD010000032.1 GCA_021791135.1 bacterium
AACTTTTGATTGAGCTCCGCAAGAAGCCGTTTTCGCGCGTTGGCTCTCGAAAGAAAGAAAAACCACACGCATAAAGCGACAATCACGGCAAATACGAATACGCTGATGAGAGGAGACATGATTTGTATATTTTATGATTCCTCTTTTCTTGAGTTCGGGAAGAACCTTGTCGGTCAAGGCGTCGTGGAACGCATCTTCGACGAATGCGGGGTATCGCTTTGCCTCCATAACGGCTTTTTCGATGTCTTCATCGAATACCATCTGCACGAGCCGTTCCACCGAATTTTTCACGTCTTCGGAGTTCTCCCCATGAGCCATATAAGAAGGAAGAAGATCGTCCCGCGGGACAGAGGGCGCACTCTGGGGCGGAGGCGGCGGCAGAGGAACCTCCTCCTGGGGTTCCGGAGGAAGGACAGGCGCCGTTTCGGCGAAGGACTTGATGGTTTCCTTTACTACCTCCCGTTCGGGTATTCCCTGAAATTCCGGTGTTTCGAAGTTTTTCTGAACCTCGTGCCCCAACCGCGCGAAGCTCTTTTCGAGGTTCTCGCTAAAATTTTGGATTTGCACCATGGTATAATGCAATTATAGAACAAATGAACTCCTTTCGCACTCTTCTCGCCTTCATACTCATTCTCATTATTGCCGCGTTCTTTCGCCTCCATGCACTGGATACGACTCCTCCCGGCCTTTATCCCGACGAAGCGATGAACGGTAACAACGTTCTTGAGGCGCTCGAAAGTCCGCCGCCGGAGGGAGGATTCAGGGTCTTCTATCCGGAAAATAACGGCAGAGAAGGGCTTTTTATAAACATCCAGGGACTCTTTTTGAAAACGCTCATCCCGCTCGCCGGAGGAAATCCGGAACCGTGGATGCTCCGGCTTCCCAGCGCGCTCTTTGGAATCATCACGGTAGCAGGCGTATTCTTTCTCGCAAGAGAACTGTTCAAGAAGGACTCGGTTGCGCTTCTTTCGGCCTTCCTTCTTGCCGTAAGTTTTTGGCACATCAACTTCTCGAGGATCGGCTTCCGCGCTATCATGGCACCGTTCTTCCTCGTGTGGGGGATATACCTCTTATTACTGACATTCAGAAAACTCCGAGAAAGGTCTTATCTCGGCGAAAAAAAATCCAAGTACCAGATTCCAAATACCAAACAAATACCAAGCCCCGATGACCAAAACAACGGCGTTTCGAAATTTGGTAATTGGAAATTATTTGAAAATTGGAAATTGGGATTTGGGATTTCCATTCTGGCGTTCATCGCCGGAATGGTATATGGCTTGGGTATGCACTCTTATATCGCCTACCGTGCGACACCGCTCATAATCGCGGTTATTCTTTTTCTTTTTACGTTTAAGATCGGATGGAAGGCCGTGGGGAAGATTACGATCTGGTTCGCGCTTGGCGCAATCATTGTTTCGCTTCCGCTCGCCGCATACTTCATTCATAACCCGCAGGATTTCTTCGGACGCACTTCGGAGGTCTCGGTATTTTCTTCTTCTTCCCCGCTCGGCGGACTCGGGTTGAACATCGCGAAAACGATCGGGATGTTGTTCTTCTTTGGCGATTCGAACTGGCGCCATAATCTTTCCGGCGCACCCGAACTCTTTTGGCCCGTAGCGATCGTGTTTCTCCTCGGCGCTGTCGTCGGCGTGTGGAAACTCTTCAAGAAACCCGACACGGAGCACGATGCGCCCAACTCGGAGGATACAAGACCTGCATTTATTATTCTCATCGTGTACTTCTTCACCGCTTTGCTTCCCGTGGTCTTTTCGAACGAAGGAATACCTCACGCACTTCGCTCGATCCTCATGATTCCTTCCGTCTTCATCATCGCGGGGTTTGGAGGAATAACGCTTTACGAATGGTTAGAGAACAGGTTGCAGCATTCTTTGTGGCGGCGAATTCTCCCGCTTACGGCATGTCTCTTTTTCCTCTTCGTCGCAACAACCACATACCAGAACTACTTTATTACATGGGGAGAAAATTCGAACACCAGTGGCGCCTTCAGTGAAGAATACGTCACGATAGGAAGAAAATTAAATGCGATCCCCGAAAACATTCAGAAGTACGTAATAGTAGAAGCGGGAGGCGTCCTCGCGCGCGGCATTCCCATGCCGTCACAGACGGTTATGTTCATGACCGACACCTTCACGAAGTGGGGTCAGGAAAAGAAAAACATACACTATGTACTGCCGAAAGACGCGGCGAGCATTCCGCAAGGGGGCTACGTAGTCACTATAAAATAGACACGGATTCATACGGATTTTGACGGATTAATACCGATACCGTATCCGTATGAATCCGTGTCTTTACTACTGGGAGAGATTTTGTATCTGGAACGAACCGAGCGGCGTAGTGGTAACGTTCGTACCAGAGTCATAGCTGTTGTCCGGAACCGTAATGGGGCCGGATACGCCCGCACCTCCCGACCAGTCCGTCTGCCGTAAAAGGAAGTTCTTCCATCGCGTGAGATATGCGGCAAGTGAAAACTGTGCCGTCTTTCCGTTCGAGACCCACTCGGCGACCGCGGTCGCTTTTTGCGTTAAGGGGTCGTCGACCGAACTGCCGCCGCAGGGTGAAACGCCAGTCACGGTGCTCGAGGCGTCATTCGATCGGCACACGTTTTCGATGTAGAAATACCGATCAAAGATTCCCGCTTTGTATACCTGCGATATCTCGCTCGACGAGAGGGCACGATTATACACGCGAACATCGTCCAATATCCCCGAGTACGGACTTCCTCCGGCTGTTCCCCTACCGCCGATGATAAGGGGGTATGCGTTCGCTATATTGCTCTGAGTAACAGTCCCGGACTGGCTCACGGAAACGCCGTCGACATAAATATTAGCCGTACTGCTTGTCATTGCAGTGCCGACAACGAAGTGCCAACTGCCGTCATTATAAGAAAGTGGGGTCGCAATATCGAAATAACCACTGCATGAACCAGCGAGATCACAAGAGGAAAATCTTACTTTTCCTCCTCCTGAAAAGAACATCTCATATCCTCCCCCCGAACCACCATTGGACTTCGAAATCATAAAAGCGTACGTCGCGGTCGAGGTGCTTTTCATCCAAAAAGAAACCGAGTACGCGCTGGTCGGATCGAGAACACCGCTCGGGGGATCGGCTACGGTCATATAGTTATTTAACCCGTTGAAACTCAGGCAGTTTGCAATCCTACATGTAGAACTTGCTCTTGCAGGACTATTTATGAGCGTTCCGTTATTTCCGTTTCCGGACGTATCATACGTTGTAGTGCTCGTAGAACTCACATCTTCATCGAATCCCCACTCGCCCACAAGCCCGCTCTTCACATCGTTGTCGAGTATCCCTTCTTTCCCCTGTACCGCGAACAAGCTCGTTCCCGAAGCGACAAGAAAATACTGGGTGCTTGAACTTTTCTGCAAACCATATACGTTTTGCCAGTTCGCATTCGAGAATGATCTCACTTTTTCGAGGAGTCCTTGGGTTGCCTCCGAAGCGACGCCGAGATTTTGATTCGTGCTCGAAGAACGCAAAATAAAAGCGACGCCGAAACTCGCCGTGCCGATAAGGATCGCCCCGATCGCAAGTCCTATCATGATCTCGATCAGGCCCTGCCCGGAACGATCTCTTAAAAGATGTCTCAGAAAATATCTCATTGATACTTCTTATTATAGAACATCCGAATAGCGGGGAGGGATTCGAACAATGGTGCTATGCGATAGCATAGCACCATTGTTTGAATCCCCCGGCATGAAAACAAAATCAGCGACACAAGGCCGCTGATTTTGTTTTGTGCGCAGGGAGGGATTCGAACCCCCGTAGCCACATGGGCGTTAGATTTACAGTCTAATGCAATTGACCGCTCTGCCACCTGCGCGCACTTAGATTCTAAGCGTTGGAGTAAAAATTGCAATATCGATTATTCCTTTTCCTCTTCTTTCTCCTCCCCTCCAGTAAGCGGGGTCTTCGTTTCCTTCGTACCGTTCTTCTTGAAACGATCGAGTTTTCTGGTAATCACGTGATCGAGCTTCATAATCCAGACGCGTGAACGACGAAGCAGTTTTTCGAAAAACGACTTCAAGAGCTCGTCCAGTTTCTCAAGATATTTCATAAGACGACTGTGACGCATATGATCCATGCTCTCCTCGTCGCTTACTCGCGGCAAGGCTTTTGCCATGAGATACAACATCCCGCCCAGGGAGAGTATGATAAGCGTTTGGATAATAAAGCGGATCATATAAATGTCAAAGCCAAAATGCCAAATGTCAAATCAATGATCTAATGCACAAATGACTAAAAACTTTTTGATATTCGGCCGTTCGGATTTTATTTGGAATTTGAAATTTTGATTTTGGAATTTCGTTATACCTCGTATCTCGTGAACCGTTCCACCTTGATGTGTTCCCCCACTTTTGCGGTAACGCTCTTCACAAGATCCGCGATGTTCGTCGAAGGATCCTTAATATACTCCTGTTCGAGAAGCGCCTCCACGGTTTCCGGCTCCATCGCCGCAACCTGCATCGCGAGCTCGTGCGCGAGCGCACGGAACGGATCCGACTTCACTACAAAGTCGGTCTCGGCACGCAGTTCAAGAAGCACTCCCACTCTGCCGTTGTGGATATAGGAGTAAAGAAAACCGGCTCCCGTCGCCCGTTCCTGCTTCGATTCGGCCTTCACGAGTCCTCGTTCGTAGATAATCGTTTTTGCCTTTTCGATGTCGCCTTTCGCTTCTTCA
>JAJYXD010000090.1 GCA_021791135.1 bacterium
GGGCTCTCGGACGGGGGAGAGGCGAAACCGATCGTGCTTATCGGTTGCGGCAGGACGGGAGAAAGTTTGGTGTTGGGACTACCTAGAGATGAGGTGCTCGTCGTTGATTTTGATCCGGACGTAGTGAAAAAATTAAAAACAAAAGGATTCTCGGTGCTTTTTGGGGATAGCGGCGACGAAGAGTTGGTGCATCGGGCGCACATGAAAGAAGCGAGGTTGATTGTTTCCACGAATCCGGATCTCGATGACGGTCTCGCACTCCTTACGCGGCTCTCAATGCCGAACGACATTCGGCCTAAAATAATCGTGCGTGCCGATACGGAAACGAATGCGAAGACGCTTTACGAACACGGCGCCGATTATGTACTCCTCCCTCATTTCACTTCGGGTCAGTATCTCGGGAAAACGATCGCGCTTGATCCCGCGATGGGGGTTTTGGAAACGCTTCGGGAGAACGACCAGGCGCTTCTTAGGGCTATTGACGGAAGGAAGTAGTTTCTTCCGCGCCGCTTGGCCAAGTCCTACCCTCGTTCGGAAGAGCACAACGCGGAATGTTTGGGTGGTTGGGGTGTGTGGATAGATTTTTCTCTATTGAGGTTCTTTTTGATATAATAAAGACAAGGTATAAGTCCGGCTTCTTCATTGGAGCCGGAAAAGGTCGGGTAATAATAAGAAAGGACGCAATTCATTCATGTTTATTCAAGATTGGGCGTCATTGGTCGTTAATTCGCTCCAGAATCTCTGGGTCGGCCTTTTGAGTACTCTCGCGAGTATCGTGGGCGCGCTTATCGTGCTCATCATCGGTCTTATCGTCGCGGCGGGCATCGCCTCGCTCGTCGAGAAAGTCGTGAACCTCGTGAAACTCGACAAGCTTCTCGTGAACATGGGGCTTCAGGAATACTTCGATCGCGCAGGACTCCGGTTAAACAGTGGAAGATTTTTCCACAAGATTGTCTACTGGTTCCTCGTCATCGTGTTCCTGCTTGCAGCGACTGACATCCTCGGCTTTTACTCCCTCTCCAATTTCTTGAGGGATGTATTGCTGTATATTCCGAACGTGATCGTGGCGGTCTTGATCATGCTTGCGGCGCTTATCATCGGGCATTTCTTGAGAAATACCGTTACGGCTTCCGTGAAAGGCGCGCGTTTGCATGGTGCGGGATTCCTCGGCTCGCTCACCTGGTGGGCGGTCGTCGTGTTCGGATTCCTCGCCGCGCTTTCGCAGCTCGGTATCGCAGTCGTGGTCGTGAATGCCTTGGTGACTGGTTTCATCGCCATGCTCGCGCTTGCCTTCGGGCTCGCGTTCGGCTTGGGCGGAAAAGACCAGGCAGCACAGGTGCTTTCGAAGTTTCGCGAACACACGCACTAAGGAGTTTTAGCAAACTCACGAAAACTCCCCGCTTCCGGCGGGGAGTTTTGTTTTCTTGCTTTTTTTTGCGGCTCCGTGTATTCTGACTCTGTTATGGCATCGGAACAAACGGCAATAATTCAAACAGGAGGAAAGCAATATGTGGTGCACACGGGTACGAAGCTCACCGTGGAGAAGCTCGATGGAAATGCGGGCGATGAGATCGTATTCGACAAGGTGCTCTTGAAGGGGGATGATGCGAAGGTGGAAATAGGAACCCCGTATCTTACGAGTGGTCGCGTCACGGGAAAGATCGTGGAGCAGGGAAGAGACGAGAAAAAAGTGATTTTCAGATACCACTCAAAGACCAGATACAGAAAACTCAAGGGACATCGTCAACCGCACACGAAAGTAATCGTCACAAATCTATAAAATCAAAACCCGCCTTTTCGGCGGGTTTTGGGTAATTCTGAATCCGCATGTACGCCCATGAATGAGGATAAGACTTGGGCTAGCGCCCCGGAGCGCCCGAGTGAAAGGGCGTACGTGCGGATTTGCTAATCCCGATGCTCAAATGAGCTTGCAAGCGAAGCATCGTCCGCAAACTCTATCTCGCCTCCCGTGGGGATACCCCGGGAAAGTCTTGTGATTTTCGTCACAAGCCCCCCAAATTCTTTCGTAATAAGATCGGCGGTGAAATCTCCTATGGAGGTGGGATTCAGGGCGATTATGAGTTCACGAAGGGGTTTCTCTCTTTTTGTAATCGTCTGTTTCAGATGTTCGAGCCGCGATTTCTGTGCTGTTTCCAGTACCCCCTTTTCCGCGAGTTTCCCCAGTATGAAGTACTTCCCGCGAAATACACCCGCCGCCTCGAAGGTAAGAAGATCGGTTTCTTTCTCGAGGATTGCGATAACGTCCGATGCGCGGTTCAGGTCGCTGCAGATGCCGCAGCGTGATTCGTTTTCGTGTTTTAGGAAGAAACACTCACCGCATCGATCGAGTCCCCGGAGTGCGCCGAGGGAGGACTCGAGTTCGTGGAGTATCGCCTTATCGAGCGAGGTCATGAAGAATGCAAGCCGCGTCGCCTGCCGCGGTCCCATGGAGGGGAGACGGGAAAACGCATCGATGAAATTTTTTATTTCTTTTGGTATCACTGCGTTAATACTCTTCGATGTGCTGGGTGTCGATATTTTTGAACCCCACGCGTTCCTGGTCGTACATGAGTTTTACCGTGCCCACGGGACCGTTTCGGTGCTTCGCGATGATAATCTCCGCGGTCTTTTGTTCTTCTTCGGTCGCATCGAGTCGTTCCCTGTCTTTTCGGTAAATGAAGAGCACGATATCGGCGTCCTGTTCCAGAGATCCGCTCTCGCGAAGATCGGAGAGTCGGGGAATTTTCACCTCGCGTTTGTCGACGTCGCGTGAAAGTTGGGAAACCGCGATAACCGGAACGTTCAATTCGCGTGCGAGCGCCTTGAGGCCTCGGGAGATTTCCGTAACCTGTTGCACCATGTTATCGCTCGCGGTTCTCGGTTGGATGAGCTGAAGATAATCCACAATGATGAGATCGATACCCTGTTCGAGCTGGAGACGCCGCGCCATCGAAAGCATCTGAAGCAGCGTGGGAGAAGCGTTGTCGTCGATATACATTCTTGATTTTGAGAGTTCGTCGAGTCCTTGCTGGACAAGCGCAAACTCCATCTCGTCATTCAGGCGTCCGGTGCGGAGTCGCCAAAGAGGAATCTGAGCCTGCCCGGCAATCAAGCGATCGATGATCTGCTCGCGGGACATCTCGATCGAGAAGATGCCGACCGCTTTTCCACCCGTGATCGCCGCCTGACGGGCGATGTCGAGTACGAAGGCCGTTTTTCCGAGCGAAGGCCGGGCCCCCACGATAATAAGGTCGGAGGGCTGGAGGCCGGAAAGCATCCTGTCCAGATCGTGAAACTGGGTGGCGATGCCGCGAAGCGATCCCTTCTCCCCTCTGTGGAGTTTTTCGAGCCGCTCATATGCCGCGGGAAGCTCGTCTTTTATCGAGACGAATCGCTGCGGGCGGGATCGTTGGGAAATGCTGAATATTCTCTGTTCCACGTCTTCGAGAAGCGACTCGAAGCTTTTTTCTTCAAATGCTTTTTCGTTGATTTCGGACGAAGCCTGAATGAGATCGCGCCGTACGCGCTTCTCCCGGACGATATTCGCGTAATGTGCGACGTGCGCGGAAGTGGGAACGCTTCCTACGAGATCGGTCAGATAGTCGATTCCTCCTATGTCATCAAGTTGTTTTTTCTCCTTGAGTTCGTGGGAAACGGTCAGAAGATCGATCGGCTCGCCGCGACTCCAGAGCTCCAGAATCGCCTGATATACTTTTTTATTCTTCGATTCGTAGAAATCACTCGGCGTGAGCGTGTCGGCAACCTGGATTACGGCGTTCTTGTCGAGCATGAGCGCTCCCAGTACGGAAAATTCCGCTTCGGTGTCCTGCGGAGGAAGCTTAAACGAATCCTGTGTCGTTAATTTTCTGGGCATGAGTCGGGCTGCGGAACACAAGACAGTACGAATACACGGAGAGTGAGTTCGTAAAATTCCAGTATCCTGCGGCTAGATTTTATAGATGAACGTCCCGAGGGGCGTGTCTTCTATGGAGTATCCTAACACGTGAATCTCATCTCTCAAAGCGTCGGCGTGCGTAAACTGTTTATGGTCTCTGGATAAATCCCGCTCGGCGGCGATTTTCCTCACGTTTTCGGGGATATCGGAGCGGGTAATGGAGATGCCGAGTGTCGAAAGAAGCTCGAGAAAACAGCCGCGAAGCGCCTCGGCTTCTTTGTGGGAAAGAGCCCATAACCGCTCCTGGTATTCCGCCGCCAGTTTGAAGAGACACGCGATTGCTGCGGGCGTATTGAAATCGTCTTCAAGCGCCTCCTCAAACTCCTGTGTGGTACGGACGACATCTTTTTCCGCGGTTGTTGTCGTTTCTTTTTCTTTGTTTTTTTCTTCCACGAACGCGAGCTTCTCCAAAAGCAATCGTAATCTCTCGAGTGTTGCCCGGGATTCCTTGATCGATTCGTCCGAGTAGTCTATGGGAGAGTGATAATGAAAACCGAGAAAGAACCAGCGGAGAAGTTCCGGTGAATATTGTTTGACGGCGTCTCTGATGGTGACGAAATTTCCCAAACTCTTGGACATTTTTTTCCCGTCTATGGTGAGAAGTCCGGTATGCATCCAGATCCGCACGAGCGGCTCTTTCCCTGAGGCGGCCTCTTGTTGCGCGATCTCGGCTTCGTGATGGGGAAACTTCAGTTCGAGCGCGCCGCCGTGGAGATCGTACTGCGGTCCGAAATAATGCTCGG
>JAJYXD010000076.1 GCA_021791135.1 bacterium
TGGCGAAATGTCCTACTTTGCGGAGGCGGAAGGATTCGAACCTTCGAGGGAGTTGCCCCCCTAACATCTTAGCAGGATGCTGCCTTAAACCACTCGGCCACGCCTCCCCGCCAATTGAGGGTAACCGAAATGGCTAACGTGTTCAAGTTCAGGCGTGTGGTATATTTTACTCATGCCCGATCCTTAGTGAGTTGGAAAGAACTATGCGTACTTGGATTATCATTTTCATCATTCTTATCATGGGAACCGCGGGGTATTTCCTCTTTTCCGAACGGACAACAATCGTCACATCAAAAAGTTGCGACGCGGACAATGCCGCGCGGTTGAATATAATAACCGCCTTCACTAAAGACTGGCCCGAGTTCGAGAAGACCATCAAAGAACGTCCCGCTCTTGGATCTACGGTGTGGGGCATCCCCTACAACTTCCAATTCATTGGAAACAACAGGATGCTTATTTCCTTCGAAGACGGCCACGTAACACTCGCCTCCGTCATCCAATACAAATGTAAAGACGAAAACCCACAAGGATTTTCCATAGCCGAGACGCTCACCGACTACCCATTCAGTGAAGCGGTATGGAACGATATTCATAACCAGTATGGCGACGACAAGAGTTTCGGTGTTTATTCTTATACTAAGTCTATTTTCAGAAACGGTGCGCCGGTCCAGTACGACACCTGGACCGAGGTTCCCGAGAATATTTTTATTTTGCACCCGAAAGGGTACTGAAATTCAATATGTCCAAACCAAAAGAAGGAACGACACGGGATGGGAAGTTGATGCACTTTTCCGCTGGCGCGATTATCGAGCGCGATGAAAAGTATCTTTTGATCGATCGCGCCATACCACCTTTCGGGTTTGCGGGGGTCGCGGGGCATGTCGATGAGGGAGAGGGCGGGCGCGAGGCAGTACTACGAGAAATAAAAGAATGTTCGATGAAGTGTTGTAAGGGCCGCGGAGGTATGTGTAACGGCGCGGCAAGCGGGGTGTACGGCCTCGGGCTTATCGGTGCGGCAATCTACTTCATAGGACAAGCGACGACCTTCTGGATGGGCGTGCTTGGAGTTCTTAAAGCGATCGTCTGGCCCGCGATGCTCGTGTACGAGCTTCTCAAATTCCTGAACGTATAGAAGATTACTTTCCTTTTCCCTTCTTCTCTTTTATCCTCTCGTCCAATCGGATCATCTCTTTAGTATTGATGAGCGTGTGGAGCAGCGGAAGCAACTCTTGTTCTTCTCTAATGTCCGGCGTCCGCGAAAGATCCGCAAACCGTTTGAGTCGTTTCGAAAATACCGAGTAGGTTGTCAGAAAATAATCCTCGAGGTCTACTTGTTGTTTTTCTTCCGGTTCATCGCGAAGGATAAACGACGGGAATGTCGTTGTTCCGCATGAAATAACGTAGTCCGTGATCATGGTTATGGTTTCGGCATAATGCTCGTGAACGTCTTCTTGGTGACGATGACGTGATCGAGCACCTCGATGCCCATGAGCTTTCCGGCCTCGACGAGCTGCCGGGTAATCACAAGATCCGCATCGCTCGGCGCAACGACACCCGAGGGATGGTTATGCGCGAGAATGACGGCCGATGCGGAGTGTTCCACTGCGGGCAAAAACACCTCGCGCGGGTGAATAATATTTGCGGTCAAGCTGCCGATCGAAATTATTTCATCGTGCACGAGATGATAATGTGCGTTGAGATACAACCCCCGTAGGTGTTCTTTCGGCAAGTCCGCCATATCTTTCAAATATTCGTATACCTGGCGCGACGTACGAAGAAAAAGGGGCTTCCCTCCCTTCGCGGGTTCGAAAAATCTTCGTCCCAGCTCAAAGCAGGCAACCGCCTGACACGCTTTTGTGGTCGGAATACCGAGCGCTTTTTGGATCTTTTTCGGATCCTTCTCGTTCACGATTGCCTTATTTCCGTACTCTTTCAAAAGGCGTTTCGACATCGCGAGCACGTCCTCTTTTTTCGAACCGACGCCAAACACGATCGCGAGGAGTTCGCTCACGGACAGCGCGTCGGGTCCGTATTTCATAAGTTTCTCGCGCGGTTTCTCTTCCTGCGGGAGATCGCGGATTTTCAAAACATATTTTTTCTCCCCTTCCCCCGATATGAGATCGGTGTCGGAGAGGAGATAGGAGCGTGTCGCGGTTTTTGTGGCAGTGTCCGCCATTTCTTTACTTTTATTATAGCACGCAAGCGCCCGTGTCCACGGAAAAAGGAAAAATAAAGTTATCCACTTTTCTATCAAGGCCCGGCCTCGATAGATTGGGATAGAAGAGATTTTCTCTTTTTGCTTTTATTTACTGGAAAGCCCATTTGTACTATGGTAAAAACATGAATCAAGGTCCTGAGACACCAGAAGTAGGCACCTTAGAGGGTGTCGACGCAACCGAACAAGTTGTAGAGCAGACCGAAACGGAACCGGGAACTCAAGAAAATCTGCCTGAAAATACTATAGAGAAACCTTCAGAAATAGAGATAACCAAAACCATTAACGAGATCAACCGCATCGATCGGGAGTTTTTTGATGCCCAAAAATCAGCCGCCGAGACGCAGGCAAAGATCTCGGAATTGGAAGAAAAAATGGGGATACCGTCGAACGGCGGAAAATCGCCCGCCATTGAAGCTCAGAACGAGAGAATAAAGCGACTCGGGGAACTCAAAAACGAACTGGATCAGAAAAAAGAGGAGTGGATAACACAATACGGCCGCGAGAATCTGCCTGACGGAATCGCTCTGGATGACAATGAAGGAAACCGAGAAGCAAAGGGCCTCACCTTAGAAGACAAACCAAATTCCGAACTGAGCGAACAGGAAAAGAAGGAGGATGCGGAACTTCGCAAGCAATTGATAAAAGCATGGCAATCGGATTCGGTTAAACATTTTGAAGAAGCGATGTGGGGAGATTGGAAGTCGGAGAACGTGATAAATCTTGAGTTTGCTATACAGCTTATGAAACAACGCGTGCCGGAAGCGATAGAAGCAGAAGCAAAGGACTTTTTGAGCGGCTTGGTGGAGGAACCGTCATTTTCGACTATCTGGATAAAATGGAAGGTTTCGTCTCGTCCAGAAGAAACCCTTGGTAAGTCGGGCTGGATTAGTAACCTAGACATCACCTTCGACGACGAGATTCAGGAAATTGCCAACGAAAGCGATATAAAAAATGGAGAAAAAGAAGAATCCGGAGTCGACTCCAAAGCCGCATAGAAGTATGAATAAGAAAGTAATCGTTTTGACCGTGGTGCTCGTTGTGATTATCGGGGGAATTTTCTATTTCTCACAACAAAAACCCCAAGAGGCGTCAGCGCCCGCCCCACAAGAGACCGTTCCGACGACCGACGAGCAGGCGATAAGAAATCTCATCTCGCAATTTGGCGACAAGATGAAGACAATTTCTCTTCTTGCCCCGAAAAACGAACTCATCAAATCGATCGAAGACAACTACGGACCTTACATTTCTCCGGAGCTTCTCGCCGGATGGAGGATGCATCCCGAGTGGGCGCCGGGGCGGCTCACTTCAAGCCCGTGGCCCAGTAGAATAAAAATTCTTCTTCTCGAACGCCAAGACAACGGATCGTACGAAGCCCAAGGCAAGATCATGGAAATGACAAGCGTGGAAGAAGCGGGTGGAGGAGAGATCGATTCCGGACAATATGCCGCCCTGAAGATAAGAAAACAGAACGACAAGTGGATCATCACCGGCTTTACGAAGGCCGTCCCGCAACAACAGTAATCACTCCTATGCTTCATAATGCACGAGTAAAAACCTGGTCCGGATTCGTACACAACACTTCCTTTCTTTCCAATCGATAGGACGGATTTTTACCGCGTCGTTTCCGCCCTATTGGGCGGTTTTTGCTTTTTACTTATATGACACAACTCACAGAACAATCTCACAAAAAAATAACTATCGCGCTCGCACTCTATCTCACCTCCCTCTTCGCCGCGAATACGCTGGGGTTAAAAATCATGCCGTTTCTCTTCGGTTCCCATCTTTCCGTCGCGGTATTTTCGTTCCCCATCGTTTTTCTCATGACGGACGTCATAGGAGAAGTGTTCGGGAAGCGCATCGCCAAGTTCTTCGTGCTCGCAGGATTCGTGAGTACCGCGCTCTTCATCGCCTACTCGTTTCTTTCGCTCGCGATGCCATGGTTTCTTGAGGGCGAATGGGCGAGGGCGGGATACGATCAGATATTCGGCGTCTCAATTCGCGTCGCCGTCGGATCGCTTGTGGCGTTTCTCGTCGCGGAGTATCAGGATGTGTTCTCTTTCTTTTTCTTCAGGGCAAAATTCGGGACAAAACACTTTTGGCTCCGTTCCAACCTCTCCAACGTGTGGTCCCAGCTCCTCGACAGCGTTATCTTTATGCTTATCGCCTTCGCGGGAATCTATCCGTGGGCCACGCTCATGAGTATAATCATCACGTGGTGGCTCTTTAAGGTCGCGATGGGGGTCCTTTATACTCCCCTTTCTTATCTTGGCATCTATCTTCTTCATGATCATACGACCAGTCAAAACCAGGGTGTTTAAGGAGGGCGAGAATCTCCTTTCCTTCATCACGCGTTATGTAAGAACAATTCCCGAACGGTCGGTGATTGTCGTTACGTCGAAGATTGTCGCGCTCGCGGAAAAGAGAACTGCGATTATTGAAAATCGCGGGACAAAAGTAGAACTGATCCTCAAAGAAAGCGAGTTCGCCATACCGACGAAGTACGCGTGGCTCACCATAAAAGACAGGATGGTAATGGCGTCCGCCGGCATCGACGAATCGAATGCAAACGGCAAGCTGATACTTTTGCCGAATGACAGTTTCAGAACGGCGCGTATCGTCAGGAAGAAACTCAAGGAGGAGTATCGCGTGAAAAATCTCGGCGTACTCATCACCGACAGCCGCACGATACCGCTTCGTGCCGGAGTGACGGGAGTGGCGCTGGGGTATGCAGGTTTCCGCGGTATCAAGGATAATCGAGGCACGCCCGATATATTCGGAAGAAAATTCCACTTCTCCCGCACGGACGTGGCGGACAGCTTAGCGACTGCGGCGGTGCTCACGATGGGCGAAGGGAGAGAACAAACGCCGATCGCAATTATAAAAGAAGCGCCGGTTGTGTTTTCGAATATGACAAAACGAAACGAACTCTCGATCAGCATCGAGGACGACATGTACCGACCGCTCTTCGAGAAGCTACCAAAAACGCAAAAAAGGAAAGGGATTAACAAATAGACGCGTCTTCTGGTATGCTTACCATCAAATATGGCGCTTCAAGCAACCCACATACGATTTGCGATCGAGATGAAGGATAAGTGTTCCCCTTCGAACCTTGAAGAATTTATTGCAGGGACCGTTTACCCGGACAGCAGGTACGTGACAAACACCCCAAGAGAGCTGACTCATCTTCATGATTTTATGGAGTGGGATCTCAATAAAATTGATGATTTCAAGAAAGGGTGGTTTCTGCATCTCCTCTGCGACAAGGTTCAGGAAGAAACAACGCTCAAACTTTTTCCGGATATATTTTCGAAAGAGGGGAAGCAATATGACGAGGGGTGGGCGAAATACACGGTTATAAAGATGCTTCAGGATTTCTACGAACTGGAAAATTTCGATCTGAAACCATATCTTCCTTATTTGAAACACGCAAGAAATCCGAATGGTGAAGATATAGAAAAAATAAAGTGGCACAATCAAATATTTTCAGATATGTACACCGAGCAAGAGAAAATCGAATTAGAAGACCATCTCCCGATATCAAGAAAATTGGGAGCAAGCGAATCGGTGATAGAAAGTTTAAAGAAGTGGACGGAGAACTTTCGAGCGGATACGGCAATCATGGAAAAAATCCAGAGAATGTATCCCGAGATGATACGCCTCGCCCGAGAGAGGATACAATAGGAATATGGATTCCGAAACGAAAAATCCTCCCAAGGCCGCAAGAAATAGGAATGTCTTTTTCGTCGGGCTTTTGAGCTTCTTCGGCGGCATCAGCCAGGATGTGTTTGCACCGATTCTCCCGATCTACCTCACGACGGTTTTGGGGTTCGATAAGGCGTTCGTCGGAATCGCCGAAGGGCTCGTCACCGCGAGCGTAAATATTTTCAAGGTGCTCGCGGGGTACTTCTCCGATAAATTCAAAAAACAAAAACCAATCATCTTCGTCGGTTATTTCTTCTCGATGGCCGGTCGGGTACTCCTCGCGCTCGTGACCTCGGGCGCGGCAGTCATTGGACTTCGGGCACTCGACGGAATCGGGAAAGGAGTGAAGGATCCGCCGAAAGACGTTTTGATCGCCGGATCGGCGGCGAAAGAAACACGCGGGAAGAGTTTCGGAATCGCCCGGATGCTCGACACGCTCGGTTCGGTCGCGGGACCGCTTATTCTCTTTCTTCTCCTCTACCTTCTCCAGGAAAGTGCGTCGCTCTATCACTACATTCTTCTTTTCAGCGCGATTCCCCTTCTCATCACGCTTTTCGTGCTCGTGACGAAAGTAAAAGAAATACCGCAAGTTGTTCCGAACGCGAACGTAAGCTCAACAGAGAAAGTACGTAAGGGAAAACTCCCGAAATCGTTTTATCTCTTCCTCTTCGTCGTAGTCATCTTCACGCTCGGCAATTCGTCCGATGCCTTTCTTATTCTCCGGGCAAGTAACCTCGGTTTCACGCTCCTTGAGATTCCACTCGTGATTGCGCTTTTCAATCTCGTGTATGCCGCGGCCGCAGTGCCTTTCGGATCACTCTCCGACAGAATAGGACGCATCCCCACCATGCTTATCGGTTGGTCCGCATTCGCGGTCGTTTATCTCGGTTTCGCGCTTGCCGGACAGGCCTCGCTCGTCTGGCTTCTCTACGGTTTCTACGGCATCTACTACGCGACAAGCGAAGGTGTCGCGAAGGCGTTTCTTGCGGACATGGTGGGCACCGAGTACCGCGGGCGCGCATTCGGCATTTACGGTACGACGATCGGACTCGCGACGCTTCCCGCGAGTTTCTTTGCGGGGTTTCTCTGGGACAAGTTCGGGCCGCACATGCCGTTTTATTTCGGTGCCGTCATGGCGGGGATCGCCGTGATTCTTCTCTTTTCTTTTTCGCGGTACTTCAAACGCGCGGAGACAGCATAAACCATTGGTGTCCGGATTACGGAGGCTCAGCCTCCTTAATTTTTACTCTTGTTATCCGTTTTCCGGTCAATACCTTGGAAACGTTTTGAGTAGTTCGATCGGCGTCTTCATCCCAAGTCCCATGTGCGGTCGTTCGGAGTTGTAGTAGCGGAGATACTCGGGAATCTCCTTCTTCCAGACCAGAATCCGTTTCGTGAACCACCTCGAGAATTCAGGCCCGTGATCCGACTGGAGGGTATTGAACGGGAAGGGAGCGATCTTTCGTGCCTCGTCCACGAATCGGAGACTCCTCCATGTAGTCATCCCCATCGTGGGAAGGACGTACGCCTATCGGGAGTACACATCGATCAGGGTGTAGAGTCCGAGCCGTTCACGAAGATCCCCGTCGTGTACGGTGTCGATTTCAACGAGGATTCCCGGGCGTTCCGGCATGGGTCTCGGAGGATACTGGTGCCACTGCTTTTGGGGAGAGAACCGTGATATGCCGTGTCGGGAAAGCGTTCGTTTGACCGAGGAGAGGGAGATGTGAATCCCTTCCTCACGCAACCGATGAAGCAAAAGCTCCGCACACTGGTTCCGTTCCTTACGGGGGAAAGAATGCGTTCCACCACCTCCCGTACTCCCGACCCGGAACGAACCATTCGTACCGCCTCCATCCGAAGACGGGGCAACCTCTTGTTGGTTTCATACATACCCATATTCTATCCCGCAGGTGTTTCCAGGCTATTGAACCATTACGCTAAAATTGACATACGGTAGAAATTTGTTTACAGTGCGGTCAAACAGAAACTTTATAAAGGAGGAGCTGATTATGACAACACAACAGGTACGGCACGGCGGGGGGAGTTTTCTATTTTTTCGTTCGTTCATTATCGTGGCTATTCTATATCTCGTTATTGCTGCAGCGATGGCTACCAATTACAGACCATGGAATGTCTCAACTCAACAGATCTTTTTCGTCGGTCTAATCGCCATTTCCGCAGTCATGTCAATTTCTTATCCGCTCGGCAGAAAACTGAACTGGAGCAGAACGAAATTCCTGGAGAGAGAAGTACAGAAATATGATCGCCTAATACAGGCCTATTCTCAATGCAAGGACACATATAGCGTCGTGTTGAAATCGGACTATGAACATATGAAAGCAAGTGCGAAATTTCATCTGGAAGCACTAACGAGTACGGGAAAGAGGAGAATTATCAACGGCCTTTTCATTATTGCCGCGATAGCTGTGTACTAGCGGGTTCTTGTTTGCGGCGTTTGCACAAAAAGAGGCGGCGCGGGACGTCTTTCCTGTGGTCTCTGTAATCCTTTTCATATTGTTAATCTTCTACATTGCTTGGCGCATAAAAAGAAGGGCGTAAAAACAAATTTTATCTACGACGGGACTTGAAATTCAGGTCCCTTCGATGTTTTTATACAGTTTTCTTTTCTTCTCTCCTCTGTTTACCCCGTTAGACTCTGAAAATTTCATTCTTTACAATCAGAGATAAGAAATATGTAATCAACACACACAGTAAGTTCGTTCTTGAGGTAAGAGTCTAACGTGGTTTACAATAAGTAGGTGAATCAGGAAAACGAAGCTTGTCAAAACTGTAAATCCGAGTTTACGATCGAACCGGACGATTTTGCGTTCTACGAGCGCATCCAGGTGCCGCCGCCGACGTTTTGCCCCGAGTGCCGCCTCCAGCGGCGTTTTATGTTCCGAAACGAACGGCACCTCTATAAACGTACGTGCGACAACTGCAAAAAATCGATGCTTGCGACCATTCCAAACGAAAGTCCGTACAAGGTATTCTGCGGCTCGTGTTGGTGGGGCGACAAGTGGAATCCACTCGACTATGGCAGAGCATATGATCCGAAGAGACCTTTCTTCGAGCAGCTCAAGGAACTTTTTCTCGACGTTCCCGTTGTGGCGCTCGGTAATAACTATCC
Organism: bacterium; assembly: GCA_021791135.1. GTDB lineage: Bacteria > Patescibacteriota > Minisyncoccia > UBA6257 > GWB1-50-10 > JAKAHD01. The sequence continues at coordinate 9,054 of JAJYXD010000076.1, forward strand.
CACGCTTACCGACAGCGAGTACGTGAATGAAACCGGGTCCGCAAAAAGTTGTTATCTTATCTTCGATGCGGATTTTTGTGAACACGTGCGTTACGGCACCCGCCTCACCTCCATCAAGGACTCGATGGATCTCTTGAGCGTAAACGAATCGGAACTTTGTTACGAAGATGTGAACTGCCGCAAGTCGGCGCGCCTTTTCTTTTCCGAGGACTGCAGTGACTGCATCGACGTGTACTTTTCGAAAAACCTTGCCGGATGCACCAACTGCTTCGGGTGCGTGAACCTCCGGAACAAGAGTAATTATCTTTGGAACAATCCGCTCTCCGCGGAAGAATATCAGAAAGAAATCGGGGTGTTGAAAAACATTCTTGCCACCGCGAGCGGAGCGGAAGAACTTCGCAGGAAGGCAAGAAAAATATGGGAATCGGTGCCGCATAAGTTCCTTCACGGATTCAACAACGCGAACGTCTCCGGCGACTACCTCTACAACTCGAAAAATGCGAGGGATTCTTTCCAGGCGCGCGGACTCGAAGACTCAAGGTTTTGCCAGCTTATCAAGGACGGAGGAGTGAAAGACGCCTACGATTACACGATCTGGGGCAGCAACGTACGGCTCGTATACGAATGCATTGATGTGGGGGCGGGGGCGAATAACGTAAAATTCAGCTTTGTATGCGCGCTCGGCAACACGATGAATACCAATTATTCCGTCTGGTGTCTCGATGTGGCGAATCTCTTCGGCTGCAGCGGCATCAGAAATAAAAAGTACTGCATTCTGAACCGCGAGTATTCGCCCGAAGAATATGAGATTCTGCGGAAACAAATTATCATCGATATGGAACGGAACCCCTACGTCGATTCGAAAGGAAGGGTATGGAAGTATGGGGAGTTTCTTCCTTACCATTTTTCTTTCTACGCCTACAACGAGACGGACGCGTTCGAGCATTTTCCGATCGACAAATCGACGGCAATCGAGAATGGCTGGCGATGGCGCGAGGAAACGCCGCCGGAACATCCGATTACGACAAAGGCAGGAGAGTTACCGGAGAAAATCTCCGACGCGAAAGATGAAATCACCAAGGAAGTCATCCAATGCGCCGTCTGCGGGCGTGGCTACAGGATTATTCCCGCGGATCTCGACTTTCTGAGGAGATTCTCGTCTCCCCTCCCCCGGCTTTGTCCGAACTGCCGACATACGCGGCGTTTCGAACGGATGAACCCGATGCGGTTATGGACGAGAAAATGTCAGTGTGACGGGAAGAGTTCAGAGCATGGTATGTACGCAAATATTGGGGTTCATGCTCACGGCGATACGTCATGTCCTAACGAATTCGAGACGAGCTATGCGCCCGATCAGCCGGAAATTGTATACTGTGGAAGTTGTTACCAAACGGAAGTAATATAACAAATCATGAACACCGAAACACGCACCTGTAAGAATTGCAATCAAAAATTCATAATCGAACCGGACGATTTCTCGTTCTATAAAAAGATTGATGTGCCGCCGCCGACATTTTGTCCGGACTGCAGACAACGGCGACGGATGACATGGCGCAATGATTATCATTTTTACCCGCGTGAGTGCGCGCTATGTGAAAACCGGGTGCTTTCCATTTATTCTCCCGACAAGCCGGCTCCGGTATACTGCCCCAAATGCTGGTGGGGAGACAAATGGGATGCAAAGGACTATGGAAAGTCGCTCGATACTAACGAGCCGTTCTTTCCACAATTCAAGGCATTACTCAATAAGGTACCGACACTCGCCATCTTGAACGACGACGGGATCGCAAGCGTCAATTGCCAATACACAAACTACTTCGCACTCGGGAAGAACTGCTATATGGTCATCAACTCATGGAAAGTCGAGGAGTGCATGTACTCGGTCTGCCTCGTGAGAGCGAAGAACGTGCTCGACTCGGCGGTAATTCTCGAGGGCGGCGAACATCTCTATCACGCGATCAACGTCGAGGGGTCATTTCACTCCCGCTACGTATTCAATTCCGTGGGCCTCATGAACTGCGCGTACTGCTACGACTGCCGGAACTCGTCGAACTGTTTCATGTCGATCGGACTCCGCAACAAACAGTATTGTTTTAAGAACGAACAATATCGGAAAGAAGAGTACGAGAAGATCCTCGAGGATTACTCACTTCACACATGGAGCGGCGCGGAACGGGCGCGAAAAGAATTCAAGGAACTTATCCTCCATTACCCGCGGAAGTTCGCGAACATCACGACGAGCGTAAATTGCACCGGGAACTATCTCATGAACTCGAAGAACGCGAAACACTGTTATATCACCGTCCGGGTCGAGAACTCGAAATACTTTGAACGAGGCGATACGATACGGGACAGCTACGATTGCTTGAGTGGAGGCGAGCAGGAGCTGTGCTACGACTCCATCAATCCCGACAACTCCTATATGACGCTTTTCACGAGCTACTGTCATAAGGACAACGACGTGCGCTACAGCGACAGCTGCCAATCGTCGGAACACTGTTTTGGGTGCGTAGGGCTAAAGAGCGCCAAATACTGCATCTTGAACAAACAGTATTCAAAAGAAGAATACGAGAAGACCGTTCCTCTTCTCGTGAAAAAAATGAAGGAGCGCGGGGAGTATGGAGAATTTTTCCCCTCTACACTCTCCCCTTTCTGCTACAACGAGTCGGTCGCACAGGACGAATTTCCGAAAGAGAAGAGTGGGGCCGTGGGAGAGGGGTTCTCGTGGCAGGATAATTTCACTAAGACGGAGGGAAAAGAAACTCTTACGGATATTCCCGACAGCATCGATCAAGTCACCGACGATATTCTCCAAAACGTCTTGTCTTGTATCGCGTGCAAAAGGAATTATCGCATCACGGAGCAGGAACTCCGTTTTTACCGACAAAACAGAATTCCCGTTCCCCGCGCATGCTTTTTCTGCCGACTCACCGAGCTTTATAAAGAACGCGGCCCCGTGCACCTCTGGATTCGCAGGTGCCAATGTACGGGAGAAAAGAGCAGTAACGAAGCATATAAAAATACTATTGGGCATTTTCACGGCGACAAACCTTGCCCCAATGAGTTCGAGACAAGTTACGCTCCCGATCGGCCGGAGATCGTATATTGCGAGCAGTGCTATCAGGCGGAAGTAGTATGACAAATACATCCGAAGAAAAAATCTGTCAGAACTGTAAACAGCCGTTCGTCGTCGAACCGGATGATTTTTTGTTCTACAAAAAGATTAACGTTCCACCACCGACGTTTTGTTGGAAGTGCCGCTTTCAAAGACGACTTGCGTGGAGAAATGAACGCACGCTATTCCGAGGTAAAAGCGCAAAGTCTGGAAAGGAAATCCTGACGATAGTACCCCCTAATTCGAAAATTTCTGTATTTGATGAGAGTGAATGGTGGAGTGATTCGTGGAATCCACTGGAGTATGGGAAAGAATATGATTTTTCTAAACCTTTTTTTGAACAATTTGCCTCCCTGCTTAGATCAGTTCCTTTTATGAGTCGTAATGTGACCCAGATGGTAAACAGCGACTATAGCGCAAACTCCGGCTTCCTGAAAAATTGCTACCTGCTCTTCAATGCCACCTCGGACGAGGATTGTGCGTACGGAGTCGGGGTGAATTCCTCACGATTTTGCTTCGATAATTGCAACATCGAGAAATGCGAGCGATGTTATCAATCATTCTGGATAACGAGCTGTTACCAGACACATTTTTCCATACAATGCACTGATTGCGTAAAAGTGATGTTTTCGAAGAGTTGTCGCGGATGCAGCAACTGTATTGGATGTGTGAATCTTACGAATAAACAATATTGCATCTTCAACATTCAATATTCAAAAGGCGAGTATGAAAGAAGAGTTTCTAGTTTCAGGCTCGACACATGGACCAGGTTACTCAAGATGGAAGAGGAGGCCCATCGAATGTGGTTGTCATTTCCCAATAGATACATCCAAGGAACCCACAATATTAACGTAACCGGTGCTTATGTAACGGATTCAAAGAATGTGAAATGCGGGTATTTCATACGGGAAAGCAAGGATTGTAAATACTGCCAATATCTACAAGATCCCCACAATGAAGACGCTCACGATATAACTATCTGGGGAGGTAACATCCAACTCTCATATGAAAATGCTCTTTGTGGTTACGGCACGGCTCGCACTAAATTTTGTATTAATTGCTACGACGAAATACATGATTTGGAGTATTGTGCATTTTCGGGTTCGTCGTCGGACCTTTTTGGGTGTGTCGGTCTCCGCAATAAACAGTATTGCATCTTGAACAAACAATACGACAAGGAAACGTATCACAATCTAAAGAAGAAAATCATCAATCATATGAATATACTCCCTTACACCGACAAGAGGGGAAGGGTTTACAAGTACGGTGAATTCTTTCCAATAGAACTATCTCCTTACGGCTATAACAACACTATCGCAATGGAACATTTCCCCATGACAAAGGACGCACTACTACAAGAAGGTTACGGCTGGATAGAAAATGATACACACTCCTTCAGTGCTACACTAAAGGCAAATGATCTTACAGACTCGATAAAAGACGCGGAAGATAAAATTCTCGATGAGTTCATAACTTGTTCGGAATGCGAATCGGTGTTCCGTGTTATAAAGAGCGAATTAGTGTTTTTAAGAGAAGAGGGAATCCCCCTCCCGAGAAGCTGCGCTGAATGCCGCCACAAGAAAAGGATTTTGAACAGGGAGAAAGCCTTTCTTTTCGCACATAAATGTGGATGTACCGGAACGGTATCGAGAAACGGGGAGTATAAGAACAATATCAATCATTTTCACGGTAACAACCCGTGCCCGAACGAATTCGAAACCTCGTATTCCCCCGATCGACCGGAAATCGTGTACTGCGAGCAGTGTTATCAATCTGAGATAGTATAGATTAGGTTCTCCTATCGCACCGCGCTCCTCCGAACGAGGGTAAGACTCGGCCAAGCGGCCCGGAGCGCCCGAGCTGAGGAGGAGCGCGGTGCGAAGTTGCTATTTCCGACGACAATTCGGTATAATCCTCTCGATGCGATATCCCATCGGAAAAACGGTCGTGATCGCCCTCGGGGGATCTGTTATTTATCCCGATGCGATCGATATTTCGTTTCTCCGTGAGTTCAAAAAATTCGTGTTGTCGTTCACCCCAAAAGGGTGGCGTTTTGTTTTGGTAACGGGCGGAGGACACGTAGCCCGCGTGTATCAGCAGGCGGCGGCCAAACTCACGGTACTTACCGATGAAGATCAGGATTGGCTCGGCATTCACGCAACGCGCACGAACGCCCATCTCATCAGAACCATCTTTAGAGACATCGCGAATCCCGTAGTGGTGGATGCACGACACAAGGTCAAAGCACTGACCCACCCCGTGACCGTGGGAGGGGGTTGGCATCCGGGCTGGTCAACCGACTACGTCGCGCTCGCGCTCGCAAGTGATCTCCACATTCCCGAGGTAATCATTGCGGGAAAGCCGGCGTATGTGTACGACAAGGATCCCCACAAGTTCAAAGGAGCGAAGCCGATTTCAGAGTGTTCATGGAAGGAATATCAAACTCTTATTCCAAGGAAATGGTCTCCCGGGTTTCACTCCCCCGTCGATCCGATCGCGGCGAAACTCGGAGCAGAAACCGGCACGCGCGCGATTATCGTAAACGGAAAAGATTTGAAGAATCTCAAAGCACTCCTACTCGGCAAGGATTTCGAGGGAACAATTATCTCTTAGCGGCGCGGACTGGAAGAAAATAGGAAAGCCGCATATAATGCTTCAGTTCTTGGTCCCGTCGTCTAATGGTCAGGACAGTGCCCTTTCACGGCATAAATAGGGGTTCGATTCCCCTCGGGACTACAAATTGAAATGCTCACTCTCGTGGTGGGCATTTCGATTTCTATATTCCCCTTAAAGTCGCAACGTTGTACAATCAAACCAATGACGCAAGAGCAAAAGAACGAAATCAGGTGGGAAGCCGCCGAGTACGAATTCGTGCCGAAAAGTACAAAGTGGCATACAGAAATCGGAGTTGCAACGCTTGTACTTGTAGGTATCGCCCTTTGGCAGCAAAATTTCTTTTTTGCAATCTTTATTTTAATCGCAGGAATCATGGTGGTAATTCTCGGAAACCGTCATCCGGAGATAATCGAGTTCGTCCTGAACGAAGACGGGATTCACATCGGTGAGGCGGCCTCTTACCCCTTCGAGAAACTCGAGAGTTTCAGCCTCCGCGAACGACCACATCGCTCCGATGAACTTATTTTAAAAAGAAAGACCGCGATGAACCAACTCATTCATATCCCCATCGAACCGGAGATGGTGGGTAAAATGCGTTCTTTTTTGGAAGAACACCTTCCCCAGGAAGAACACGAGCCCTCGGTTCTCGAAAGTATCACGGACCTCCTCGGGTTCTGAACTTTGCTCGTCCCCGATTTTGATGTAGAATCAAAATCTGAAAAGTCCCCATAGCTCAACGGATAGAACGCAGCCCTGCGAAGGCTGAGATCGAGGTTCGATTCCTCGTGGGGACACAAATATAATCTTGTTTGGTAAGGGGATTAGTAATCCTCTTCTTGTTCATATATGATTAGACTGTGGTTGACTTAAAATTAGTAGAGCCGAAAGATTTTTGGTATGTGGTTGGTCTTATAGTCACTGATGGTAACCTAAGTAAGGATGGGAGACATATTGATATCACATCAAAAGAGATATCTCATCTTGAGAAGGTAGCGAACGCCTTATTTTTCAAAAATCCCATTGCTTCAAAATACAGCGGAAGAAATAGAGAAAAGACTTATTTTCGTTTACAATTCAGCGATGCAAAGCTTTATAGATATTTGCAAAATATTGGTATTACTCCTCGAAAATCACTAACGTTGCGCGATATTAAAATCAATGAAAGATATTTCAGAGATTTTCTAAGAGGGGTTATTGACGGAGATGGGTCGATCTGTGTATGGAAACATAGAACCAACGGACACCAGCAGTGGTCACTTAGAATAGTTTCTGCTGCACCAATATTCAGTAAGTGGATAAAGGAAGAAATAGAAACACACTATAAAGTGAGGGGTCGATTGCATGTCCGCGCACATGATGAAAAGAGAAATAATCTTCATATAATAAAATTCGGAAAATTGGCAGCGAAGGTAATCTTATCTGATATATACTATAAAGGCGCGCTCTTTTTAGATTCGAAACACAAAAGACATTTAGAATGTTTACAAGATGAATCTAAAATGATTAAATACGGTGAAGTTCTAAGAGCCCGGGTGTCGTAATAGGTAGCCGAGAGGGACTTAAAATCCCTTGGAGATAATACTCCGTGCCGGTTCGAGTCCGGCCCCGGGCACAAAAAGAAAATCCCTTTCGGGGTTTTTCTTTTATACTCTTTTCTCGAGTTCTTTTTGTGTTACAAGCGTCCGCATGTCATCCATCCGGTCTACGTAGAGGATACCGTTCAGGTGATCTATTTCGTGCTGGAAGACGCGGGCGTGATATCCCTTAAGTTTTCTTAAAATTTTCTTTCCCGAAGCATCTTCACACTCAACCGTAATTTCTTTATATCTCGGCACGAGACCGCGGACACTTTCCAAACTTAAACATCCTTCCCAGTCGTACTCCATCTTCCTGGAGTGCGAGATGATTCTCGGGTTTACGATAACGGTTTTTGCGAGCGGTGCTGCGTCGGGGCGTAGCTTTGTCTTCCTGGCCTCGATTACCGCAAACGACATATCCCTCCCCACCTGCGGGGCGGCAAGCCCTACGCCGTTTGCGGCGTGCATCGTGGAAAACATCTTTCTTACGAGCGCGGTAAATGTTCTCGTACGGAGCATGGCCGCGGGGATTTTTTTCTGCTTTTTTCTTAGAATCGGGTTCCCGAACTGGGTAATCCGCAATACTTTTCCGGATGGGCTTTGCTTCTTTTTCTTCATACCCAAAGAATACCACGTTATCCCTCGTCGCTGAACTGAAGATCGTGAAGGCGCTTGTAGGTCGGGCTCTTTTTCAGCAATTCTTTATGTTTCCCTATCGCCTCGATCTGATTGTCTTTGAATACTACAATCGCATCGGCGCGAAGAATGGTCGAGAGACGATGCGCGATGATAATCGACGTTCTGTCTTTCACGAGCGCATCGGTCGCCTTACTGATCAATCGCTCGCTCTCCGTATCCAGATGACTCGTCGCCTCGTCCAAGATGAGAATCCTCGGATCCCGAAGTACCGCGCGCGCGATACCGACCCTCTGGCGCTCGCCGCCCGAAAGTTTGATGCCGCGTTCTCCCACGAGTGTCTCATATCCCTTCTCGAGTTCCAAAATGAAATCGTGCGCAAGCGCCGTTTTTGCGGCGTTCTCGATCTGGGTTTTTGAAACACTGGGCTGTCCATAGGCGATGTTCTCCGCGACGGTTCTCGAAAAGAGATCTACTTCCTGCGGCACGACCGCGATCTGGCGGCGCAGGCTCTCCTGCGTCACGTCGCGAATGTCGACGCCGTCGATCGAGATTGTTCCTTTTTGCGGATCGAATGACCGCAAAAGCAGATTAATGAAGGTGGTTTTACCGCTTCCCGATCTTCCGACAAGGGCGACGGTTTTCCCGGCGGGAATCACGAGATTGATATCCTTGAGCGCCCATTGCTTGTCATTTCGATACGCGAACGAAACATTTTTGAATTCGATCTGCGTCTTGAGCGACGGCAGGTCGATCGCGTCGGGTTTGTCGTTTACCATCACCGGCTCGTCGAGCACCGCAAACAATCGTTCCACCCGCGTCGCGTTGCGCCGTAAGCGCGGGAAGATAATCGAGAGCTGTGCGAGCGGCTGATACGCCATGTTTTGAAGGGTGATGAAAAGCACGAACTCGCCGATCGTCGCCGTGCCGTTAAACACGAACCATGCGCTTAAGAGAAGTACCGCAACGCGCCCCACGGTCGCAATCGTTGTCTGCACGTTTTCGACGACTCCCCACAGGCGTTCCGCGCTGTATTGGATCTCGCGCGCTTCGATTAAAAGCAGTCGTTCGTGTTCCGTTTCTTCTTTTTCCTGTGAGAACTTTTTTACCGTAAGCACGTTTCCCGCAACGTCGTACAGTTCTCTCGAGACGTTTTCGAACGCGTCGTTCGCGCGCTGTTCGATCTCGTAGATCTTCTTCGACAGGCTTCTTGTTATGAAAAAATACACCGGGAACGGCACGAGCACCGCGAGCGCGATCCACGCATTTTCGTAGAGCAGCGCGCCGAAAGTGCCTACGAACACCACGAGCGGCGGAAGCAGATTCTGCCCCATAATGTCGTTCAAAATCACCCAGACGGCGGTGCCGCCGCGCTCGATGCGGCCGATAATCTGCCCGCTCGAAGAGCCGTGATGAAAGAGCGCGTGCAGCTTGAGATACTTCTCGAATGCCGCATTTCGTATCCTGTCCTCTACTTTCGTCACGAACTTAAAGAGATGGTAGTTGTAGGCGGACTGGACGCTGCTACTTACGACGGTCGCCACAAGAATCCCAAGCGCGGAGTATAAAAGCACATTTATGGGGAGCGGTCCTCCGCTTTTAAGGAAGTTCGTCAACGAATCGATGAGAGATCGTGAAATGAAGGGTACCGCGATATTCGCGCCTTGGGACACCACAATGAGCGCAAACAAAAAAAGAACCGTGCCTTTTCGGTGTTTTGCAAGCGCGAGAACGCGCCGAACCGTTGATGGTTGCTTTACTGACATAAGACCTATTTATAACGAACTAAAGGCGAAAAAGTTTCTTGGCGGAGAGGGTGAGATTTGAACTCACGAAATCCTTTCGGATTTACCAATTTTCCCGCACAAAGCGGAAGGTGGAGGATTCGAACCTCCGAGAGAATTTCTCCTCTACCGCATTTCAAGTGCGGCGCATTCGACCACTCTGCCAACCTTCCGCTTTGGGCGGGATTGCGATTTGTACCTAAAAATTCTACGTGAGCTTGAATTTTTAGACAAATCGGGAACAAGACCGGCGCATTCGGCCGGGCTCTGCCACCTCTCCGTTGTGGACCGTATCGGGCTCGAACCGACGACCTCTTCGATGCCATCGAAGCGCTCTACCAACTGAGCTAACGGCCCGCTATCACTTCTATTGCTTTCAGTATGTCATTTAAAACCCAAGACGAAAAGAAATCAATCCTGCAAACCCCTTTATATTCTGGCTTCCTAGATTTTTTACCTACTGTTCTTGGATCAATTCTCGCTTTGTAAAAGCTGCCAAGGGGGATCTTGGTAATACTGTGCCAATACTGTTCCAACTCTTTTACATTTTGGTCGGCTCTACATTGAACTGTACATCGGAATTTCGACTCATCAATTTTATAACACCTCCTGAAAAGTCCCAAAAACAACTTTATTACTCTAGGATTAGAATTCCCAAATGTGAGCGTACTGTGCTTAGGATTTTTTGTTCCCTCTCCTAAATAAAGAGTGATGAGAACAAGTTTAGCAATATTATTATTCTTGAGTAAGCTCGCCAAATGCTTATTATCCTCAAACAGTTTTGCTAAGAAGCGGGCTCTTTTCTCTTCTCTCACTTTTTTTGCTTCTTCTCTCCCTTTTGCCATTTTTAGGTTCTGTCTTGTTTTCAAAGTAATTTTAAGTTTTCTTGATAACTCAAATTCTCCGAACCACAAAGATAGGGTGCTTTTAGGTATTTTGGTACCGAGATAACTATTTATCTCCGAGTAAGTTTTGCTGCTTGTACGCAGATTTATTGCTCTGCTTTTAAAGTGCGAGAAGTTAGAACGGGACACATCTGAATTGTACCCCCGGTTTACCCATGTCGCAAGCAACTCAACTGCCTTTCTATTCTTGGTGTGCGCCCACGAGGGATCGAGCCTCGGACCTTTTGCGTGTCATGCAAACGCTCTACCACTGAGCTATGGGCGCTCGCGTTTTTCTAATATATCAGGAGACGCGTTGCGAGACAAGTTGATTTCAATTATAACTATTAATGTTTGCCCTCGTAGTTCAATGGAAAGAACTGCTCACTCCTAACGAGCCAATCGAGGTCCGATTCCTCGCGAGGGCACTAAATTGCCTCGTAAAGCAAAATCTGATAGCGTAAATCACCAGAAGGAGGGTTCGCATAGTGGTCTAGTGCGGCGCACTCGAAATGCGCTTGGGGAGAAATCCCCTCACAGGTTCAAATCCTGTACCCTCCGCCAGTTAGGAAATATCCGAACGGAACTGGCTGGGCTCGGCGGGCGGAATTCCCCCCACGCCCCCCTTCCGCCCGCCTCGCCTTGCCTGCCCGACCGAAACTCTTGAGTGAAGGCGGGAACCGGAGCGGAAAGGCAAACTGCCAAAGAACCTGTCAAAAATGTCGGCTTGAACTTTATTTTGGCCAGAAGCGGGCTTTTCTTTTCTGAATTGAAATAAATCATAAAATTTGATAGTATGATACTGATAGTGTATCAAATCATTTTAATACTATCAAAATACTGCGAGTATGGCAATTGGAAATAACATAGGCGAAAATATCAAGAAACGCCGAACGAAAATGGGGCTTTCGCAAGAGGATTTTGCCCAAAAGTCAGGCGTGAAATATACGACACTTACCAAGATTGAAAGCGGAGTCATCAAAACGCCGTCTGTGATTATGGTAGAAAAAATCGCGAAAGCCCTCGGCGTTTCTATTGAGGATTTATTGAAATAATATGGACTGGATTACAATAATTTCTATTATTATATCTCCAATACTCGCATTCCTTTTGTGGAGTATTTATGGATTTATCAAATATAAGCGAAACGAGGGTGAAGCCAAAAAAAATAATTCATCAGTGCGTATCAAAAGGAATGCCTTTGGAAAAAGCTGTTTTGCTAACTTCCTCCAACCTTAACGAGAGTCATAAACTTGGCTTAAGTCCAAATACGATAAACATAGTGGCTAGCAAAATCTCTGGACTGACAGCAAAAATGGATTCGGATAATGTGATAGAGATTTACGCAACATTTTTGCACAGGTATTTTTTTGAAACGGATTCATTAAAAACCTCGGCGGGAATTTCTGACACTCAAATTTTATACGCAATCGAATCTATGGAATTTAATGAGCGGAACGGGTATTTTGTTCTCAAGCCAGATCACGGAGAAAAAGACGATCCGAAATATCCACGCTAAATCTCTATGGACAAAACGAAAATTACAACAAAAGAATTCGTACAAGGATTACTTTATACTTTGGTAAAATTTTCTAATCATTTTTATGAAGATTTTGGTGCGCGTGCGATGGTAGCACTTGGAATTAAACTTGATGTGGGGCAACTAGTAACTTTAAAAAGAGAAGTTTACATGATCAACATGTGGATTACATCTAAAATTTTGAGTCCAGATAAAAAAATTCTCGACGAATTCCATAAGAAATATCTTTTTGCTCATGCAGACATGGCCAAGACTGAACAGGGGGAAATCGATTTTCCAAAAATTGCTGAAAAAGAATTGCATGAAAGATACGCTAAATATTATGCTGATTGGAACGATAAGGGTAGCGAGCAATTTATTTTGGCAATGACTATGCTTGAATATATGCTCAATAAAGGGCAGCCCGATAAACGTTTTGTGCGTATAGATTTACAATTTTTTGTTATTCAACACATTTATGGGATGATGAAATTTATTATGGATTTCAGGGAAAAGCATGAAATTATTGATTGAATGCCGCCAAAGAAAAACTTGAAATCGTCCTTTCCGCTCCGGTTCCCGCCTTCACTCAAGAGTTTCGGTCGGGCAGGCAAGGCGAGGCGGGCGGAAGGGGGGCGTGGGGGGAATTCCGCCCGCCGAGCCCAGCCAGTTCCGTTCGGATATTTTCAAACAGACACCGCAACATAAAAACCTTTTAGATCAAAAAAAATCGCTCAAAAATTATTTTTTTTCTAAAATCCTGAAATTTTTTTCGATTTTCGTATTTTTCTCAAAAAACAGAGTTATCCACAGATTTTCGCAAATCAAATAATCTATAATAAGAGAGTAGAGGAAATGAATGCGATTGGTGGTCGACGATCCAACGTTCATTTCGAAATTCAATGAGCTACGGCTCGAAAGAAATGGCAAAGAAAAAAGTAAAGAAGGCCGCTCCGAAAAAGAAGAGGGCCTCAAAGAAGAAGAAATAGTCTTTTTCCACCCACCCCTCAAACCGAGGGGTGGGTTTTTGCTTATTTGCTACAATAAACCTATGAGAAAAGAACACTCGAGAATCATCAGGACCGTGAGAAACGTAATGCCGACCGTGGTCTCGATCGTACTCACAAAAAGCATCAACGACCTAAAGAAAGAGCTCCCGAAGCTTAAAAGGAAAGGAGGGGAAAAAACGGAGCTGGTCATCCCTCAAGAAAAGATCGACGCCCATGGGATGGTACAGGTGGGAGGCGGATCCGGCTTTATCGTCGACCCGCAAGGCATCATACTCACCAACAAACACGTGGTGAACGAACCCGATGTCACCTACATGATAATCACTAGCGACGGAAAGGAATATCCCGGTGAAATCTTGGCGCGAGATCCTCTAAACGACGTCGCCATTCTGAAGATCAAGCCGGAAGTAAAACTTCCGGCAATCAGTTTGGGAGACTCCGACACACTGGAGCTGGGACAGACGGTGCTCGCATTCGGAAATGCGCTCGGACTTTTTAAAAACACGGTCTCACAGGGCATCGTTTCGGGCCTCTCCCGATCGGTTGAAGCGAAGGCCGATGCGCAAGCGCCGACCCAGGAACTTCGCGGACTCATTCAAACCGACGCGGCAATCAATCCAGGTAACTCCGGAGGACCGCTTGTGGATGTTTTCGGGAGAGCGATCGGCATCAATGCAGCAGTCGTCGTCGGTGCACAGAATATCAGCTTTGCGATTCCCGTGAAAGCGGCATGGCACGACATAAAAGATCTACAGGAACACGGGCGAATACGGAAACCGCTCTTCGGAGTTCGTTACGTAATCTTGAATCACGACACGAGCGAGAAAATGAAACTGCCCGTCGAGTACGGCGCATACGTCACGAAAGAACACTCGTTCGACAACGCGGTCGTTCCGGGAAGCCCCGCCGCGCAAGGCGGAATCTGCGAACACGATATCATTCTTTCCTGGAACGGCAAAAAGATCGCGTCGGAATCGACACTTCAGGATTTTCTTGAAGACTGCGAGGTGGGAGAAAAAGTTACCCTTTCCGTACTAAGGAAGGGGAAGTCCTTCGAGACGAAAGTAACGCTTGCTGAAAGGAAGTAGTTAGTAGATGTATTGATCCACCAAGAGCCCTTCCTTATCGAAGAGCTGGATCTTGTCGTGGCTCGAATCGAAGAAAAGGGTACTTCCGAGCCATACCCTCCACTCATTGGAGAAGAAATCCGCATTGGAAGAGAACTTCTGATAGCATCCCGTGTAATTGAAACGATTCAGAAACTCCCTGCATGCGGATTCGTATGAGATGCTGTTCAGTTGGGCGGTACTGGGGGCGCTGCATCCGCCAAGCGAAAAGATGATGTTCTGACAGTTGCCGGAGAATCCCGCAATCTCCGAACGATCGTACATATTGGGGCAGTACGACGAGAGCGGCGGATTGAATTTATAGGTGGAGTTCAGATATCCTATGCACTTGTTCATCCTGAAGTTTTGGCCGAGCGGACTTGCCGAGCTGTAAAAGATCGCCTGCGCGCCCGGAGCAAGAACAATGTCGCCCGCGGAGGAAAGTCCGGAAGGGCCGTAATTCGAGATTGCCTGCGATATCAATACGTCACCGCGGTTCGATCGCACTCTCCATCCCGTAATATCGATCCCCTTTTTTTGCGACCAGTCCGACTGAAGCGTAAATTGTCCCACCGAAGTCCAGCTCCACATCGGAGAGACACCGCTTATTCTTACGGATCGATAAAAAGAGGAAATCTGATCGATGGTAAACCCGGTGGGAGGAGTAATATTCGGACGTTGCGGTTCCTGGCTGGTGTTTTGATTCGATCCCTGATTGTTTTGTGCGTTATTTCCTAATCTGGTGTTACTCACGCCGTTCGATGTGGTGGGTGCTTGCCTGCCGTATCCCTGGGGAACTTCGTATTGAACCTTAAACAGAGATCCAACTTTGTTGTACTGGATTCCTCCTTTCAAATACGCGAATGCGTTATAGATCGCGATTATGATAATAACGAGTACGATGATCCAAAAGACGTTCTTCATGGGGGTTAGAGCACGAAATTAACGAGACGGTCTTTTACATATACTACCTTTTTCGGCGTTTTTCCTCCAATTATTTTATTCACCGCCGGATGCTGAAGTGCGAGCGCGCGTGCTTTATCTTCGTTTATGCCGCGTTCCGCCTCCACGGTTGCCCGATGCTTTCCATTTACCTGCACCACGAGTGAAAACGTCTCCGCGACGATGAGACGGGCATCATACCGCGGCCAAGGACTTCGATGTATTGATTTTTTCTCTCCCGTTTCCGCCCACAGTTCCTCGGAGAGATAGGGAGCGAAAGGAGCAATAAGACACAAAAACATTTTATACTGCTCTTTCGTAACGCTCTTTGCCCCCTCAAATTTATTGAAAAGAATCATGAGCGCGCTGATCGCCGTATTGTAATGGAGTGACTCTATGTCCTCGGTCACTTTCTTTACGGTGTAGTGGAGGAGCTGCTCAATCGACGGGTCTTTTTTATTCGCAAACTTTCCTTTTAATGCTTCCTTGAACTTCCATATTCGATCAAGAAAACGCGTGATTCCCAGGATTCCCTGATCCCTAAAGTCACCTCCCTGCTCAAAGGGCGCAAGAAACATAAGATAGGTGCGGAACGCATCGGCGCCGAATTTTTTGATGTACTCGTCGGGATTCACCACATTTCCTTTCGATTTGGACATCTTCGCGCCGTCCTTGATAAGCAGTCCGTGTGCCCTGAAGAGCGGGAACGGCTCTCCGGTCTTTGAGGGGAGGTTTAAAAGTTTCATATCACGAAGGGCGAGCGCGACAAACCGAACATAAAGAAGATGGAGTACCGAGTGCTCCGCTCCGCCGATATACATATTGACCGGCAGCCAGCGTTTCGCTCTTGATGCGGCGAGCGGTTCCTTTTTGTTTTTCGGATCGATATAACGAAGGTAGTACCACGCGGAATCGAGAAACGTGTCGGAAACGTCGGTTTCGCGGCGGGCTTTTCCTTTGCACCCGGGGCACCGCACCTCATAAAACGACTTTGCGGAGGCGAGCGGCGACTCGTCTTTTCCCTTCGGTCTAAAGTCCTTCACGAAAGGAAGTTTTACGGGAAGATCTTTCTCCGGAACGGCGTACCATCCGGGCATTCCTTTCTGTTCTCCTTTTCCTTCTGCGGCGCACGCATCGCAGTGAATCATCGGAATCGGCGGACCCCAGTATCTTTGGCGCGAAATGAGCCAGTCGCGGAGACGATATTGTGTCGTGCGAACTCCTCCGACAAGTTTTGTAATTTCCCATTTCGCTTTTTCGGAGTCCATTCCGTCGAACTCTCTCGAATTCATGAGCACTCCACTTCCTTCATATAATTCGTCTTTTTCGCCGCCGGAAATGACTGCGCGGATCGGCATATCAAATTTCTTCGCAAACTCAAAATCGCGCTCATCATGCGCCGGTACGGCCATGATCGCGCCTGTACCATACCCAGAGAGTACATAGTCCGCAACAAATACCGGAATCTCTTCGTTGTTTGCGGGGTTAATTACTTTTATCCCTTTGAGTTCAACGCCAGTTTTTTCTTTATTCTCTATTCTTTGCTCTTCGGTTTTCTTTTCAGCCTTGCGTACATATTGCTCAACTTCGTCGTAATTTGAAATTTGAAATTTGAAATTTGAAATTAGGTTATGCTCCGGCGCCAAGACCATGTAGGTAGCACCGAAAAGCGTGTCGGGTCTTGTGGTAAAAACCTTTATTTTGGGGACAATTACATCCAGGAGTTCGGGGAACTCCTCCGTCTTCATGTCCTTTAGGGTAAAGTGCCCATTGTTCTTCAGGTTTATTAATTTACCACCAAGCTTTGTATGTACTTCCTGCACACTCCGGATAATATTCTTATTATCATTATCCGAATAAAATAGTACGACTTCATTGAAGTACTTCTTAAGCGACGCATCGAACACAAAATCCTTCAGACCGCTTAATCTCAGATACTTTTCCGACTTAATGATCGACGGGGCAACCAGAATCAATTTGTTCACTTTTCTCTTGTTCTCTGCGAGCCACCTTAGCAAGAACGCGGTTCCCGCACTATGACCCACGAGGATGGAATCTTCGTTAATTTCGTTTTTTTCAAAAACCTTTTTCCATTTGCCGTAATCAGGGATCCAATCCTCGGGATACAAATCATTGGATACCTCAATGCCACTCTTCTCCAAGCTCGCTTTAAGCCACGG
>JAJYXD010000018.1 GCA_021791135.1 bacterium
TGGAAGGACTCACGAAAGAGTTTGAAAAAAATCTTATTCTTGAAGGAGTGGGATTCCGTGTCACGAAAGAAGGGGAAGGGCTTACCATGAACCTCGGATTTTCCCATCCCGTGAAATACGAACCCCCGAAGGGCATCGTTTTCGAGGTGGAGAAAAATTCACGACTCAAGATTAAAGGAATTGATAAGGCGCTGGTAGGCCAGGTGGCCGCCCAGATCCGCGCCATGAAGAAACCGGAACCCTACAAAGGAAAAGGATTCAGATACGACAATGAGGTACTGAGAAGGAAAGTTGGCAAGAAAGCGGGTGCGGGAAGCTCCAGCTCGTAATATCCACCATTCATCCCGTTAGAAATAAACACACAACCATGAACAGTACCAATCAAACAACTATTAATAAAAAATCATCGAAGAGTCGGATGAGATTTTTAGTTTATTTCTAACGGGATGAAAAAAACAAAACAACTCAATACAAAAAGAGAATCGAGAAAAAGGAGAGTCCGCGCGAAGATTCTTGGAACCGCCGAAAAGCCGCGTCTTTCGGTGTATCGGAGTAACATTCATATCTATGCCCAGCTTATCGATGACGCAAAGCGCGCTACAATCGCTTCCGCATCGTCTCTCGAGGTGAAGCAGGGAACGAAAAAGATGGTCAAATCGGAGATTGCGAAAGCGGTAGGTGCCGAACTTGCGAAGAAGGGAAAAGCGGCGGGAATCAAAACCGCAGTATTTGATCGCGGAAGCTATCGTTATCACGGTCGGGTAAAAGCACTCGCAGAAGCGGTGCGTGAAGGAGGCATCAATTTCTAAACACATGGAACAACGACAACCACGTCCGATGCGGGCGAAAAAAACAGAATTTCAGGATAAGGCGCTCGAAATACGAAGAGTGACCAGAGTCGTTGCCGGCGGAAAACGTTTCAGTTTCCGCGCAACGGTTGTGGTCGGCGATTTGAAAGGAAGAGTGGGAGTGGGGATCGCAAAAGGACTTGATGTTGCGGCTGCGGTTGAAAAAGCGAAACGTCAGGCCCAGAAAGACATGATACGCGTTCCTCTGAAGGATCAGCGTACGATTCCGCACGATGTCGAGGCGAAATACAGCGCCGCGAAGATACGAATCAAACCGGCGTCGAAGAATCACGGTCTCATCGCAGGAGGCGCCTCCCGCGTCGTCTTGGAGCTCGCCGGAGTGAAGGACGTTTCCGCAAAGATCTTGGGACGCACGACGAACAAGCTTACGAATGCGATGGCGACGCTTGAAGCGCTCCGCATGCTCGAAACCGAAAAACGAGAAACACAAAGCGAATAATTATTATGCAGACGCACGAATTAAGGACAATCGAAAAGAGAAAAATGAAGAAGCGCGTGGGACGAAGCGGCGCGCGCGGAAAAACATCGGGACGCGGACAGAAAGGACAACGGGCGCGCGCCGGTCACAGCATAAAGCCGGCCGAGCGTGATTTGATTCAGCGCCTTCCGAAACTTCGCGGCTCGAAAAACAAGAGAAAAAGCGAGTCCGCAATCATCATTCCCGTGGGGATGATCGAGAAGCTTTCCGAAAACGGGAAACTTACCCGCGCGATGCTTCTTTCGAAGAGCGTGATAAAAGCTATCCATCGAAAAGTGAAAATAGTGAGCCAGGGAAACTGCACGAAGGCGATTGCCGTCGAGGGGATACCCGCATCGAAAATTGCAAAAGAAAAGATAGAAAAAGCCGGAGGAAGCGTAAGGGCTTGATATAAATTTTCGAGTTACGCGCGAAGAAAATTTATCTACCAAACCTTACCCCGCCCTTTCTACGCTTGCGAAGAATAGAAAAAACAAAAAGAAAGAAGGGGGAGAAAAATAATTTAAAAAATGTAATAATAAAGAAAGGGCGGGGTGTTTAATTTTATAATTGCTCATTCTGCTCGCAAATAAAATATGAACAAATTCCTCAACATTTTTAAAATACCGGATTTGAGAAAGAAAGTGCTCATGGTGCTTTTGCTACTTCTCATATTCCGCCTTCTCGCGGCAATTCCGGTTCCCGGAATCGACGCGGCGCGTCTCCAGCAGTTTCTCTCTTTGAACCAGCTCTTCGGCTTTATGAACCTCTTCTCGGGCGGCGGGCTTTCCAATCTTTCCATTATGATGCTCGGCGTCGGTCCTTACATCACGGCGACCATCATTATGCAGCTTTTGACGATTGTATTTCCGAAGCTGAAGAAAGCCTACTACGAAGAAGGCGCCGCGGGACAGGCGAAGTTCAACCGCATCTCGCGTTTTCTTACGGTTCCGCTCGCCATATTCTCCGGATACGGATTCCTGAACCTTCTTATGTCCCAGCAGGTTCTGCCCCGGCTTTCGTTCATCGAGCTTCTGAATAACGTGATTATCATCACCGCGGGCAGCGTCCTTATTATGTGGATAGGGGAGCTTATCTCCGAGTACAAAATAGGAAACGGCATCTCGCTTATCATCTTTGCGGGCATCGTGAGCCGTCTTCCGCAGGAGGTTGCGACCGCGCTTTTCAACTACAACCCTCAGATGCTTCCGACCTACATCGCGTTCGTAGTACTGAGCGTTATCGTGATCGCGGGCGTCGTCTTCGTGAACGAAGGGGAGCGTAAGATACCCGTATCGTATGCGAAACAGGTGCGCGGGATGAAAATGTATGGAGGAGTTTCGACCTATCTCCCGCTCCGCGTGAACCAGGCGGGCGTGATTCCCATCATCTTCGCGATATCCTTACTCTTATTCCCGCAGTTCTTTGCGCAGGCGATTTCGATCGCTTCGCCGTCGCTTTCGATCAAACTCAACACATGGGTAACGGGATTCTTCAATAATATTCCGCTCTACAGCTTGATCTACTTCGTGCTCGTCGTGCTCTTCACCTATTTTTATACGGCAATCACCTTTGATCCCGGTGAGATCTCGAAGAATCTCCAGCGAAGCGGGGGATTCATCCCCGGCATCAGACCGGGACAAGCGACGACCGACATGATTGCGAGAATCACGCGCCGCATTACGCTTTTCGGTGCCGTCTTCCTCGGCGTAGTCGCCATACTTCCGAATATCACGCAGATTGTAACGGGCATTCAGGCGCTCACGATCGGCGGCACCGCACTCTTGATCGTTGTTGCCGTCGCGCTCGAAATCATGAAGCAGATAGAGTCACAGCTTACCGTAAGAGAGTACGAAGGAATCTTCTAACTAACATGAGGGGTGACAAAAAAGCGGTGATCTTATACGGACCGCCGGGTTCCGGAAAGGGGACGCAAGCCGATCTCCTCGTGCGTCGCTACGGCTTTTTCCACTTCGATACTGGACAGTATCTCCGCCGCCTCTTGAACGATCCAAAAAACAAGAATAACAAGGAGATTCAGAAAGAAAAGAAGCTCAACGAAGAAGGAACGCTTAATACCCCCGCATTCGTTCTGAAAAGAGTCGGGGAAGAAACGCGCCGGATCGCCAGGATGGGTTTGAGTATTACTTACAGCGGATCGCCGCGAACGCTTTTCGAGGCCTTCGGCGATGCGAAGCATAAAGGTCTTCTCGCATTATTGAAAAAGGAGTACGGGGCGAAGAACGTGTTTATCTTCCGGCTTCTCGTAAATTCCGCTTCGGCCGCGAAACGAAACGCGGGCCGGCTCATGTGCGGCGTCTGCGGTCTGCCGATTCTCGCCGCTTCGAAGGTAAAAACCTGTTCGTTCTGCGGCGCGCCGGCAAAGCGAAGAGTGGACGACGATCCGAAGATCTTCGCGCATCGCATCGAAGAATACGAGAAGCGCACGTTTCCTATTCTCGCAAAGGCGGTCAAACAGGGCTATACCATTAAGAAAGTAAACGGCGAACCGGCGCCTTATCGCGTCCACGAAACGATAGCCGCACACCTCGAGAGGACAAAATAATGATCTCACTAAAAAGCGAGAAGGATATCGGATTGCTCCGCGATTCGGGAAAAATCCTCGTCAAGATTCTTCTTGCGCTTAAAGAAAAATCGATTGCAGGAACCAATCTTCTCGAACTTGAGACGATGGCGCGCGACATGCTCCGCGAAGCGGGTGCAACCTCCGCGTTTTTAAACTACAAACCGGAAGGCGCCTCGCGCCCCTATCCCGCGGTACTCTGCACGTCCCTGAACGAACAGGTGGTACACGGCATTCCGTTTGATTACTTCCTGAAAGAAGGTGACATTTTGAAAATCGATTTTGGTGTTGTGTATAAAGAACGGGTTACCGACGCGGCGATTACCGTTCCCATCGGCAAGGTGACGAAGATAGCGAAGGAACTTGTGAAGACCACCGAAGAAGCGCTTCAGAAAGGAATTACCGCGGCGAAGGCGAAGGGCGCGCGTCTGGGCGATATCGGGTGGGCGATAGAGCAGGAGATCGAAGAACAGGGATTCTCCGTCGTCGACGGACTCACCGGACACGGCGTCGGTTTCAAGCTTCACGAAGATCCGAACGTCTATAACTACGGACAGAAAGGAGAGGGGATGGTTTTGAAAGAAGGACTCGTGATCGCAATTGAACCCATG
>JAJYXD010000063.1 GCA_021791135.1 bacterium
ATTCTCTGGATTGCATACCGCTCAATATCAAAGAAGAACTATACAACTTCCGAAACCCGCGCAGACTAAAATGGAAAGCAGTAAAATAAAACCAGGAAAATACAAACATTTCAAAGGTGACGTGATGGAAGTGATCGGTACGGCGCTTCACAGTGAGACACTGGAAGAATTCGTGGTATACAAACACGTCACCGGAAAGAGGGCGGGAGAACCGCATTATTGGATACGGCCGCTCAAGATGTTTTTGGAAGAAGTGGAAGTGGAGGGGAAAAGGGTCTCGAGGTTCGAGTATATCGGAGAATAATACCAACGATGCTACAATAACTTCATGGAAATAAAAATCATAAAAGACCAAATAAGCATCGGCGAATTGAAAAAGATGGCTAGCGCGGAGTTTGGCGATGTGGTAAAGGCGGTGGTAGACATTGAGCAGGGGATTATGGCAGTTGGCGGCGAACTCCACGCGGACGAGGAGGTTCTGCTCACGGAAAAAGAAAATTCAAAAAGAGAACATACGTGGGGAATAAACCTCTATCCGATGAAATCTGGCGACGAACAAATCGAATTTGATTCAATGATCAATTTAAAGCCCTCGTTCGGCAACCGCTCACGCGATGTGGAGAACCCGGAGACAAAAGAAAAAATCAAAACCATACTTAAAAAACTGATACGGGAATAACATGGCTTTTATTCACAAAGAACTTGCTTCCGGTAGATGGTTTGAGTTGTCGCTCGCGGAACAACTTGGAAATATCGGGAGTGAAGTCCTGCGAGCTTCGCGTCAGAAAGATAAAGATGACGGACTTTTCTGGGGAGCCGTGGGGCGGGCGCTGGATCTTTTCGACCTGACATTGAGTGATCCTCGCTGGAAGGGTCGTTATTGGGAGATCGGAAGAGCTCGTGAGGTTTTCTGCGATGCGGTCTATGGAGGAAAGCTCTATAAAAGTTCTTTTCCCGACTTGATTCGTTACTTCGATATCTTTGCGCTCGCCGCCCGCCGAGGAATGTAACATGCGCTTATTAAAGTCAAAAACAAAACGATCGGTGGAATCGCTCCACCACTTCCGGTGCGGGAAATGCCGTAAATGGTGGTCGATAGGGGACGCCCCAAGATTGAAACGCGCCTGGTTTTGCCCTTGGTGCGGCGAGAAAAACGAGTATACAATATCAAGAAATGAGGGAGCTCGAAAAAACAATCCATAAGTATTTGAAGGAGCGGGGATGGGATCATCTTCTCCCCGGAGACATCGCGAAATCCATCATGATCGAGGGGGCGGAACTTCTCGAGCACTTCCAGTGGGAAAACTTGCCGCTCGAGAAGGTCCGCAAGAACAAGGAGAAGTTGGAAGAAATAGGAAAGGAGCTCGCCGATGTATTGATCTATGCGCTCGAACTTTCGGTGCTTCTCAAACTGAACACAAAGAAGATTATTAAGGACAAGCTCGCACATGCCGCGAAAAAATACCCCGCGCATCTTATGAAGAAAAACGCCAAGAAAAAATCGGGTTCGGGAAGAGATCCTCTCTATTGGAAGATAAAGAAGGAGCATCGAACCAACAAAAAATGAAATCGAAGAAAAAACAAGAGAAGAAAATAGTGGCGGTATCGGGAGGATTCGATCCGCTCCATGTTGGCCATGTTCGGATGTTTAAGAAAGCGAAAAAGCTCGGCGATACGCTCGTCGTAATCCTGAATAACGATAACTGGCTCAAGAAGAAAAAAGGGTATGTATTCATGCCCGATAAAGAACGGAAGGAGCTCATCGAGGCGATCGAAAGCGTCGATAAGGTCGTGCTTTCGAAACACCGGCCGAATCCGAAGGACATGAGTATCTCGAAAGAACTCTCGTTTCTCCGTCCCCATATATTCGCGAACGGAGGAGACAGGAACAAAAAAGACGCCGCAAATCCAAACTCATCGCTTCACAAAGACATACGGACATGCGAGAAAATCGGGATTCAAATCGTTTATAACGTCGGAAAAGGAGGAAAAATCCAATCAAGTTCGTGGCTCCTTTCAAAGTATTTCGATGTCGTGGGAAAGAAGAAAAAGAAGAACAATCAACATGGAAGATAAAAAGAAAATGGGCATCGGGGTCGGCGTGATGCTTCTCAAGGAAGGGAAGATGCTTCTCGGGAAGCGGCACGATGATCCGGAAAAGGCATCGAGTGCGCTCCACGGCGAGGGTACATGGACGATTCCCGGAGGAAAACTTGACTTCGGAGAGAGTTTCGAGGATGGAGCGGAAAGGGAGGTGCTTGAGGAAACGGGGATACAGGTGGACAAGGAAAACCTGAAACTTATCAGTATTTCGAATGACAGGGTCGAAACGGCCCATTTCGCGACGATGGGATTTCTCTGCGAGAAGTTCGAAGGAGAACCCCAGACGAGGGAACCGGAAGAGATTACCGAGTGGAAATGGTTCCCGTTCGATGATCTTCCAAGCCTCATTTTTTTCCGGTAAAGAAACTGCTGGATAACTATCGGAACGGGAGGATGTACAATAAAAACTCATAACATCATGACGAAGAGACTTCTCACGCAATGAATTCGAATAGCAACCTGCCGAGGAGACGATATCTTCCGGAAGATTTTTTTTGGACAACCTGGGACGCGGCAACAGTCACAAAGAGGGTCTCCGAAATCCTTTCGAAAAAGAGAGAGCGGTATGAGGCGATAAAAGCAATCCCCGCAAAAGAACGCACGTTCGAAAACACCGTGCTTGGGATAGAATCCTCCGACTATCCGAACGAAGGCGTCGTGAACGCAATCGAATTTCTTATGAACGTAAGTCCGAACGCGAAGGTGCGCGACGCGGCGCGTATCGCCATTCAGGAGTTGCAGAAAGGGATGATCGATATCGAATACGATGAAAAGATATACCAGGCGCTCAAGGAGTATCGCGAGAAGAAAGAGTTGCTTGAAGGGGAACGCAAGAAACTTTTTAGAGACACGCTTCTCACATTCAAACGAATGGGATTCGAACTTCAACCCGAGAAACGGGCGGTATTCAAAAAAAATCTCAAACAGGAAACCGAGCTTGCAATCCGGTTCACAAAAAATATCAACGAATATAACGATTCGATGCTCGTTCGTCCTTCCGAAACAAGCGGACTTCCGGAACAGTACCTGAAAGGCCTTTCACGCGAGGCGGAAGGGAACTATATCGTGACACTCAAGTACCCCGACTATTTTCCGTTTATGGAAAACGCGAGAAGCGCGAAGAAACGGAAAGAACTCGCGAATAAGAACCTGAAAAAAGGCGGGGAGGAAAATATGAAAATCCTCACGCGGATTCTCGAATTGCGGGAACAGAACGCCAAACTCCTGGGTTATGCAAACCATGCCGACTTCAGAATCGAGAACAGAATGGCGAAAAACGCGAAGCGGGTCGAATCATTTCTGAAGAAACTCGTGAAAGAGGTAAGACCGGGATCGCGGAGAGATATAAGAGAACTCCTTGTTTTCAAAAAAAGCACCGGCAATCCGACCGTGCGGGAGATTGCACACTACGACGTCGCATACTACATCAATCAACTGAGGAAGAAACGATTTGCCGTCGACAAAGAGCAGTTGAGAGAATACTTCCCGTTCTCGTCGGTCAAAGAGGGGGTATTCAGAACTTATGAAACGCTTTTCTCCGTTCGGTTCGTGAAATGCGAGGGATACAAGCTCTGGCATGATGATGCGGAACTTTACCAGATAGAAGACAGGGAAGAGAACATCCTCGCATTTTTCCTGCTCGACCTTTATCCTCGCGAAGGGAAATACGGACACGCCGCAATGTTCCCGCTCATTCACGGGAGGAGAATGTTGCCGGAAGAAGGGAGAGGATACGTGACACCGCTTTGTGCGATGGTCGCAAACTTCAATAAACCGACCGATGAAAACCCATCTCTCATGGATCACAACGAGGTACTTACGTTCTTTCACGAGTTCGGACACGTAATGCACCACTCCCTCACCTCCGCGAGCTACGCATCCCAATCGGGCACTGCAGTACCGAGGGATTTCGTGGAGGCGCCGTCCCAGATGTTCGAATACTGGGGATGGGATGAAAAAGTTCTGAAAACGATATCATCTCATTATCGAACCGGAGAGAAATTCCCGGATTCTATGATACAAAACCTCCGCGATACGGAACATTTTATGGAGGGGTACGCCACCATGCGGCAACTGGTATTCGCGCTTTTTGATCTCGCGCTCCACACGAAATCCTCTCATACGAATCCGGCTCATCTCTATAACGCAATGGTAAAGAGGTGTCTGGGCATCAGAATGCCCGCCGATGCGCTCTTCCCGGCGGGATTTGGGCACCTTGTCGGGTATGATGCGGGATACTACGGTTATCTCTGGTCAAAAGTGTACGCCGCGGACATGTTTACCAGATTCGAGAACGACGGCATCTTGAGCCCCCAAACCGGAGCGTGGTACAGAAAATGGATTTTAGAGCCGGGATCGGGAGCAGAAGCGATGGATCTTATAAAAGGATTCCTCGAACG
>JAJYXD010000038.1 GCA_021791135.1 bacterium
AATTATATTGCGGAGTGAATGAGACTAGATAAGAGCGGTACCGTCGGCATCGGCACGACGGGGGCCGCAACACTCCTTGATATAAATGGCTCGTCAACTTTCCGTGGCGCATCTTACCTTCCATCTCTTGGAACTACGGGGTGTCTCTCACTTACTACGGGAGGGTTGGTAGCTACATCAACATGCGGAAGTTCTTCTGCAAATCCCACCGCTACGATAGGTTCTTCCACGGTAAACGGCACCGCGAACACTTTTATGCGAAGCGATGCCGCGCCTGCACTGAACACCACAGGAGTTGCCGCGGGATCGTATACGAAAGCAAGTATCACCGTAGATTCCAATGGGCGGTTAAGCTCGGCGGCAAACGGTACGAATACTACCAGTTCTAAGTCCTTCATCATTGAGAATCCCACCGCTTCCGAAGACGATTCCCTTATCACAATGCCCTCTGCGGGAACATTAAAATCAGTCAGTTGCGTCAATAAAAGCATAGGCGACACCGTTACGTTCAACATCCAGTGGGCGCAATCACGACAGGCGACCTCGGCGAGCAGTTCTAATGCCTTCACTTCGACAACCACGTGTACTGCGACCACAACCGCGAGTTACCCGACAATGAACGGTTCCTCGACATTCGTCGCAAACGATATACTCCGCTTTATCACAACCGCCGCTTCTTCTTCGCAGTTCGAAATGACGTACAACTTTTTATTTAACTAATGAAAAAGTACTTCATCACATCGCTCGTTATTCTCGGACTTCTCATTCCCTCCGTTTCATTCGGAACCACTGCTATCTTTTATCCGTCTCTTGATGGGTATGTTTCTCGGAGAAATGTAGCGGAATCGTGGGCCACACTTGTTGCAGGTGCGGGAAATGAGGTAAATAGCACGAATGCAACTGACTTCGTGGCAGAAACCGACGGAACGACTGGCACGGGGAACTTTAGTTCTCTGGTAAGAGGGGTAACGCTTTTTGACACTTCGGCGATTCCATCGAATGCTACGATTTCCTCGGCGTCAATAACTTTCTACGGGTATAACCAAAGCAACGACCTTTCAATCGCTCCCCTTGATTTCGTTTCGAACACAATCACCTCGACCTCATCGTTTCAGAACTCAGATTATAACGTCGCAAACTGGGGTTCGACGGTTTTTGCAAGTTCCACGTACGCAAATCTCCACATTGGTACTTCGACCGCGAATGTCTTTACTTTGAATACTTCGGGAGTTGCGAACATCACGAAAGGAGGAATTTCAAAATTCGGATTTCGATGGGACAATGATATATCTGGAACCGCTCCTACGTGGGTAAACGGAGGATACTCTTATCTAAGAGTTTATATGTCTGACTCGGTGGGAACCTCGACCGATCCCTATCTTACCGTGACGTACACCGTACCTCCTGTTACTCGAAAAATAATTGGAACGGGAATAACACGATGAAAATAATTCTCTTTTTCGTTTTATTTATCGCGCTCCTCTTTTTGACTGGTATTTTTCGAGTTCAAAATGGGCACCTCTTCCTTGTCGGGGATGATGATGTGATATTACTGCGTTTTTAACTGCTATGTCAGAAAAACAAGAAGAAAAAGACAAAGCAAAACAGATTCTTCACGTACCTCTTACGATCGTAGTGTTGGTAACTACCATATTTCTCGGACTTGTAGGAACCGTTTACGCACTTTCGATAGAAAACTTGAAAGAAACCGACACAGAGGTGAAGTCAGATATAGAGAATCTGAAAACGAGCGATCAACAACAAGTAGTGGGAATAGGGTCAATGGGAAGAAACATCGCACGGCTTTGTCAGGCGCTTAAGGTAGATTGCGAAAAACCATGAAACAAAACCACGGATTAAAACTCGACTGGAGAGCGAAACTCAAACGGAAAGACCCGCGCAATTTCTCGCGTAAAAAGAAGTTTGGGGCGTTTCTCGACGTTTCGCAGATTCCCGATTTTGACCTCGACCCGAATCCCAGAATTAAGAATCAGTTGGACGGCTATATGTGTACGGCGTTTGCGAATACTTCTTGTTCGGAACTTCAGGAGGGTATTGAACTCTCGCCTGAATACGCATACCAGAAAACGAACTCTTTGATGGGAGTAAAACACTCAAATGGAGCCGATTTCTACAAAGCCCTGAAAGTCCATGTGAAATTCGGGTGCCTTGAACAAAAAGATGCGCCTTTTACTCTTGCGGAGAAAGGACAATACTTCGTCGAGAATCCGGATAATTGGAATGTCTCGTATGACGATCTCGCGGTACTGCATAAGAAGAAATCATATCTCAAATGCGATCAAGGCAAAGATCCATTCGACTCCGTTATTATTGCAATGTGGCAGTCGTATCAGGCGTTTCAGGAATCGTTAAACATAAGCGACATCAGGGCGGCCTCGTGCGCTACCTACTGGTTCCCAGAGTTTCAGGGAATGGAGATCGTCGTTGACGATGACGGGTGGAACATAAAACTCGGAAGCGGACACAATATAAAGTGCAAAGCAAAAAAAACAGTCAATGGGACTCCTTACATCGAAGTTCAAAATTCGTATGGATTAGGGTCTGGGAAAAACGGACTACATCTCTTTCCGAGAAAAACATTCAACAAGATATTTTTTGATGCGGCAACCTTTATTGACGCAGATCCCGAAGACCTCAAAAAAGAACAGTGGGGGATTATCGCAAACCTTCTTGATAAAATTGTAAATCTCTTAAGGTCGCTAAGCGAATCTCTCGGAGTATGAAAATCTTAAAATCAATCATGGAGTTTTTCTCATTGCTTTATAAAGCGATCTTGGGGACGACGCCCGAACCTATTCCTCCCGTTCCCGATTTTGTTCCTCCCGAGGTGAAACCGGACAATCCAGTTACTCCAAAACCGAAATTTGACTGGAGTACACCTCTTGCGGCCAAACACTCGTTCAGGGTGATGTGCGATGATAATTTTTTGTCGCTCTCCGAAAAGAATCTTTTGTGCGCCGTATTGGAATGTGAGAGCGGGTTCAAGATTGACGCGGTAAACAAAAATACCAACGGAACTTTCGATTATGGAATTTGTCAGTTTAATAGTTACTGGTACATAGAAAAAATGAAACTCATCACGAAAGAACAAGCAATGAACGATCCCGAGTTTTCGTGTGCGCTTTTTATTAAGAGATATAAACAGGGTTTTTTGAAGGACTGGATATGCTACAAATCGGGAGGATATAAACAGCATCTATGAAGGGGGTTCTTATTTTTCTCGGTGTTCTTGTTATCATTATCCTCCTCATCTCGTGGAAGGAATATAAAAACGCTCAAAAGTCGATTAGAGCGAATGAAGAAAATGGAAAAGAACAAAATGATTGAAAAAGAACTAGAAAACTTCATTTTAGGAAAGCAGATTGGGAGCGGAATACATAGAATTGTTTACGAGTGTTTGTGGGATGAAGCTCTTGTGGTGAAAGTTGCAATAGATGATGATGCCAGAGCGGTAAATCTTCTTGAAGAAAAGTTATGGTTGGAAATTGCGGAAACTCCTGTAGCAAAATGGTTTACACCGGTTGTTGGATGTAGTCAGGCAGGGAAGTATCTTTTAGAGAGGAGGGTTGAAAAACTTCCGAAAGAACAGTATCCGAAAGAGATTCCACATTTTTTTACTGATACAAAATACTCAAACTTCGGGTGGTTAAAAGGAAAAGGTTTTGTTTGTTGTGACTATGGAACCTTCAACATATTCAAGGGGCTTTCTACCAAGATGAAAAGTGTGGAATGGTGGGAATAAAAAGGTCGATAGTCTTTTAACAAAATGAACAGTACGATTTTTACGGTAAACTGGAAGGATGTAGGGGGCGCGGTGGTATCCGGCGTGATTGTCGCAGTCCTCGCGTACCTTTCTTCTGTTACTGATATTACGAGTATCAGCGCGGGGCAGGTCTTGAATGTGGCGGTGCTTGCCGCAATCGCTTCTCTTGCAAAATCATTCACCACTGACAGCAACGGAAAGCTTTTAGGTGCATTCCGCGTGAAATAAGTTGTGCTCCCCACTCTTTCTTAGGGAGTGGGGTGTCGCCGCGAGCCCTCCCGTTGAGAGAACGATCGGAGGGTTCACGGAGATAGTTCTTGTACGAAGAGTATTTTTGTGATACAATGCGAGGGCAATCTGAAAGGATTGTCGATTCTGAATGACACACGAGCCACGATGAGTGGTTCGCGTGCGTTTATGAGAGAAATGTACTATACTCCCAACAGTTTATTCCGCGCCAGATACATACCCACGGAGTAGACACTACAAACTTGGAAGTCGTTGTTGGATTTTTGGTTCTCATACTTATCTTTACTCGATATAGCACCCGCCGGGGATTTTCTGGGGCGGGTGTTTCTTTTAACTAAAAACCCCGCCATTTAGACGGGGTTGTTGCTTCCTGCTTTTTTTCTGCTCAATTTCGGAAGCGGGAGTTTTCTTCTCCTCATGGCCTTACGCTTCCCGTGCGGGTTTTTTATCCCCAGAGACAAA
>JAJYXD010000068.1 GCA_021791135.1 bacterium
TAATTGAAACGGCTCCCGTGAAACGTACGGTGCAACGACGATCGCGGATTCGTTCCTGAATACAATCCTCTTTTTCACCTTCAACTCGTGGTCGATCACGAAATCGTGCATGCATCGTTTTCGTTTCCGGAAAAAACGTCCCGAGTTGCCGAGTGAAACTTCGACGGCCTTGGGGATGATCGGTACGGCGATGATCTGATAATGAGGATGAAAAATACTCGCGCCGGCGCCAGGACCCCAGTTATGGAACACGGAAACATAGGCAACCTCCTTCTCCCGCTTCAAGAGCTGATAATGGTCTCTCGTCGCCTTCAATACGTCCACGGCGCGCTCGGAAGAAAGATCGGGAAAGTTCACATAATGATCTCTCGTCACAATAAGATCGTGATGACCGAATCCCTTAAGAAGCTCGTAAGCCCCGTTTTTCTTTTTCAGAGGCGAATGATCCCCGTGAGTAAGCGCGGGGTACTTGTTCTCGAGAACCGCGATCTCCCAGTCCTCGCCGCGACCGTAGAGCGTTATCACTTTTTGCTCTTCGAGTGACCCTTCAAAAGGACAATTTCCCCTGGAAGTCCTTATACGCGATTTCTTCTTTTTGAAATTATCCGGACGCGTTCCACGCTTCGGAGCGATAATAACCCAGTTGCCGGAGATAAGATCGTGGCGTATTTCGGGACTTTTAATCATGGCGAGCCGTTCCGTACTTGCCGGCCCAGAGCCAGATTCGAATACGCGCCACATCCCACAGCGTGGAAAAGTATGCTTTGAGACCGACAGTCGAACGCATGTCGTTTACCCACCTGACCGGCATTTCTTTAACCTTATATCCGAAGAGTTTCGCGAGCGCGATTGCCTCGACGTCAAATCCCCAGCGATTGATTTTCATAAGAGAGAATATCTTTTTCGCCGCCTCCTCGGAAAAACACTTAAAACCGCACTGGGTATCATGGATTCCCCGCGCGACGAGAAGTCGGATAATAAGGTTTCCCCCTTTTCCGAGGATCTGGCGATACCACGGCTGGGGCGGCTCGAGTTTCGCTCCCGCGATCGCGCGCGACCCGATGACCACGTCGTATCCTTCTTTGAAATACGGCAGCATTTTCTCGAAGTGATCCAAGGATGTCGAGTTGTCGGCGTCCATAAAGAGACGATAGTTTCCTCTCGCTTCGAGCATCGCCTGTCGTACCACGAATCCCTTTCCGTGATTCTCTTCATTCGCAATGAGACGAAGGTTTTTGATGAAATGACTGAACCGCGTCACCACTTCCACGGTTGCATCGGTCGATCCGTCGCTTATCACGACGACCTCCGAAGAGTACTCCGCCTGCTTCAAACGGCGATCGACGTCGATAAGCGTGAGCGGCAGGCGTTTGGCCTCGTTTTTTGCCGGAATAATAATCGAAAGGAAGGGTTTCATTGATTGGAATTCTGCACCGAGCCCTTGAACACGATGAATTTGTAGCTTAGAAAGTTCCACATGAATCCTGCGAATACGCCGCAGAGCGCCCCGATATTAGCCCAAAGCTTCGGATTCATCCCTTCCGGCGCTCCGATCACGTTCACCACGAGCGACGCGATGCCTACATTAATGAGCGTCCCGCCGAGCGTGAAAAACGCGAATCGAAGATATTCCTTCCCCGTCACCGGCATCCTGCTCCCGAACGTCCAGAACTTGTTCCAGAAATAGCTGTTTGTAGTCGCAACGAGAAACGAGATTGTTTTGAACCCGACGAACGGCGCGCCCGACGCGAGATCGGTAATAAGAATGAGGAGATTCAACACTCCGAGGTCGACAAGCGTATTCAGGGTGCCGACCGCCGCGAACTTCCCGAACTGCTCGAATACCGCCCATTTCCGTGAGAGCAACTTCAATACCCAGAGCGCGAGAGGAGCGAACAACGTGAACCCGACGACGGAAATTACAAAAAATAATGGGGTGATGGAAACGCCTATATTCGCGGCAGGCAAAGCCACGAGCCACCCGACCAGAAATCCTATCACTCCAACAAGATAAAAATCGCGCATAAAATCAGTTTCTTAAGTAAGAGTAGATCTCTCGTTCGACTTCTTCCCGATCCCGGCCGTAGGTCATGCGCGAGCGATCCTTTAACGCTTCGCTTATCGCGGGGTCGCCGACATCGGCCTTCGGGATTTTGATATTGAAAGGACGCGAGGTTTCTCCGTGTATTAAAAGTTTAACATACGCGTTGAAGTTATCAATATTCACAAGATCCTGTTCGGTGAAAACGGGTGCGAAGTGCTTTACGAGGTACTCCGCGTCATCGGCTCCGATCCGGAACGATATCATCGATCCCACGTTTCCGAAAACCGCATTCTTGATCTCATCGGTAAGTTGACTGATAAACTGGTGAGCGATGATAAGATCGAGCTTGTACTTTCTCGCCTCGGAAAGAATGACCGCGATGGAATTCGTGGTGAAATTCTGAAACTCGTCGATGTAGAGATAGAAATCCTTTCGTTGTTCCTGGGGTATATCGACGCGCCCCAAAGCCGCCATGAGGATTCTTCCCACGACAATCATACCGAGGAGGTTCGCATTAATATCTCCCAGTTTTCCTTTCGCGAGATTGATAATAAGAATCTTCCCTTCATCCATGATGTTCCTGAAGTTAAACGCCGACTTCGCCTGTCCGATGATGGGACGCATGTAGTCGTTCGTCGTGAAGTTATTGAACTTCGATCCGACGTAGGTCGTCATGTTGGCGAGCGACGCTTCGCCCGTCGTCTTCGCCGCTTCTTTGGTCCAAAAATCGATGACGATCGGGTTTGTCGCGCGCGCGAGTTTCCGCTGGCGAAACTCGAGATCGCTGAAAAGTCGGGGTACCTGCATCAGGGTTGCGGGTTCGTTCTTCGCATCTTCCATAAGAAGCAGAAGTGCGTTTCTCATGTATTGTTCGAACATCGGGCCGCCGGTATTCTTCAGGTCGTACAATTTGTCGAAGATCGAGAGCATCTCGTTCACGATCGAGGTTTTTTCTTCGGGTCTCGAAAAATCGTATTCAAGCATGTTGAGCCCTACCGGACGGGAGAGATCGCCGGGTTCGAACACAATCACATCCGAGAAACGGCTTTTGGGGATGAGCCCCAAAACATCCTCCACGAGATCTCCGTGCGGGTCGATAACCGCGACTCCTTTTCCGTTCCGTATATCGTCCACAACCATCCTCGTCTCAAGGTTCGATTTTCCGGTACCGGTCTGTCCTACGATATAAAGATGGCGGCGCCTATCCTCGCCCGTAATACACACATCTTTTGTCTCGCCGCGGAAGACGCTCTCCCCGATCTTCACGCCTTCTTTCGGGAGATTCACGGGCGGCGGCGCTTCCCTTGATTTCAGATATTTGATGTGCGGCACCACGGTAAAGGGTGTCGGAAGATGGAAGATGCTCGCGAGCTCTTCGCTGTTTAAAACCAGCGTCTCATCGGCGTCGAATTCCCGATAAGAATACTTGAAAAAAAACTTTCTCTGATTCCTCGGCTGCACGATTCTCAATTCGTTCCGTGAAGGCGCGTCGAGCTGGGAAAATCCCGCTACGATTCCCTGGAAAATGGACTGCGCCTGGATGTCACTCGGTGCTGAAACCACTACTCTGATATTCACCTCAAAAAAAGGTTTTGAGAGCTTCGCGCTGATTGTTTTTATGGCATCTTCATCAACCCGCTTCGGGGCGTCCTCGCTTTCTTCCTTTGCCTTCTTGCCCGAAATCGCCCCCCCGAACTCCGAAAGAGCGATGGAGTCGCGGGAACGAAGCACCTCTCCAAGCCTCCATCCTTTCTTTAGTACCTTCAAAACTGATTGAGCTTCTTTCTTCAATCGATTCCGCGCCGGTTTTACCACAAACTGGATCGCGCCTCCCTCTCCGACCTCCTCAATCTTCGCAAGACCGCCGATTACCGGAAGAAATGTATCGGCGTCTATTTCTCCATAGGTACGGATGGGAAGCACAAAACGTTCTTTCTGCGTCACGAACCCGCCGAGCGCGGTGCCGCTGTAATTAAAAACATTGAAATCCTCGGCGGGCTCGACCGTCGCCTCGGGCCATAGCGAGTGTATTTGCCGCACAAGCGCGTTCGCGAATTTTCCAGGAACCGCGCTATAAAAAGAAATTTCGCGGCCCACGTGCGGAACCGCGACTTCGAATGTGAAGGGTTCGTTGAATGACGCAAGGGCGTTGAAGAGCTGCTCGGAAATATTGATCTCTTTTTTCAGATCTTTCCCCTCCTGGGAACCCTGCGGAACTTTTATGAGGAATAACTTTTGATTGAGCTCCGCAAGAAGCCGTTTTCGCGCGTTGGCTCTCGAAAGAAAGAAAAACCACACGCATAAAGCGACAATCACGGCAAATACGAATACGCTGATGAGAGGAGACATGATTTGTCTATTTTATGATTCCTCTTTTCTT
>JAJYXD010000061.1 GCA_021791135.1 bacterium
CTCTCGTTCACGGTGCTCAAGCTCACGCAGCGGAGGACGGCAGCATGATCGCGACATCCCCTCGCCCGGCGAAGGCCACCACGACGGAGAAGACCGCGAAGGGCGCGAAGGCCCGCCGCGTCGGACGCGACAGCGCGCACAGCGGCATCCGCGAGAGCGCCGCCTCGCGCGCGATCGCGATGGCCGTCATGATCGTCGCGACGCTGTACTTCCTCACGCCCATCTGGTGGCTCCTGGTCGCTTCGAGCAAGACGCGATCGGGCTTCACGACGACCGAACCGACCAACGGGGTGAAATGCCCGCTCTAGACGATTCAGCGCGCCATGATAACCACTGCGCTTCTTTTTCTATTCGGACTTGCGATAGGGAGTTTCTTGAACGTGGTAGTGTTTCGCTACACGCCGGAGAAGAAAGTCTTTGACGGAACGCGACTCGGAGGAAGATCGCGATGTCCGTATTGCGGACACGTACTCGGCGTCCAGGAACTTGTGCCGGTTGTGAGTTTCATTGTCCAGAGAGGGAAGTGTCGTTCGTGCGGACACCGGCTTTCGTTTCAGTACCCGCTTGTCGAGCTCGTGAGCGCTTCGGTATTCGCGTTCCTCCCGTTCTTCCTAAACTCCTTGTATGGGATGAGCGGCGCGGCGTTTTTTTCCGCGGAGTCGCCTCTGTGGTACTACGGCCTCGTGGCGGCGTGGTTACTCGCAATCCTCACGTGGGTCGTGATTACCGCAATCGATCTCCGTCATTACGTGATTCCGAACGAACTGAATGCGTTCCTCCTTGTTTTGGGAATTTGCATTACAGCGCTTCTCTCCGCGTATCACGGAAGCATCTTCCCGTTTCGGGTTTCGTTTCTTGAAAATTTTTCACTCCTTTTTTCTTTGTCGGACAGTATTGTGATGAATCATGTAGGAGGGATGCTTTTCGGAGGCCTCTTCTTCGCGCTTCTCGTACTCTTGAGCCGCGGAAGGGGAATGGGATTTGGGGATGTGAAACTCGCTTTTGCTTCGGGGCTTGTCCTCGGCTGGCCGGATATCGTACTTGCGGTAATTCTCTCCTTTATTGCGGGAGGTATATTCGGAGGGGCCCTCGTTCTCGCGGGCAGGAAAACGATGAAAGATAAGATTCCTTTCGCGCCCTTCCTTGTGTTCGGTTTCCTTCTTACCATTTTCTTCGGGCACGCGATTATGGAGGGGTATTTCGGATTATTCGGGCTTTAGTTTGGCGAGTTCTCTTCTTTCTCACTCATCCTCTCGAGAGGAAATGAGACGGGAAGTATAGTATAATTTTGATAATGAGACGAGGGAAATATCGGGCCCCCGTGAGCGGATTTATCCCTCACATAACACAATTAAAGGAAAGGTATCGAACAGATAGAGAAGTAACTGTAGACACTAAAGAAAATCGTTTTTTTTGTCAGTTATGTGAGGGATTTACGCTCATCGAGACGCTTATCGTGGTAGCGATCATGGCGGTACTTTCGTCAATGCTTCTTACTTATAACAACTCAAGTTCAAGCCGGATCGGCCTCTATGCGGAGCAGGCGACCGTTGCGGGAGCACTCGATCGTGCAAAATCACTCGCGCTCGAGAAGTGGAAAGGATCGGCCGCCTCCGCGTGTGCATTCGGTGTTCACTTTAGTAAGGCGGACGGCTCTTATTTTCTATACCAAAGCGTGCCGCGCTCGTCGCCCCCCAACCCGTGCAGCGACCCGGACAGGAGTTACGTGTCGGGAGACGTGATCGTACAACAGCTCAAGCTTTCCGGTTCGGTGGAGTTCCTCGTCGTACCGGATAACGTATACTTCGTTCCCCCCTATCTTACTACTCACGGGACGGGCTCCATCTCCTTAAGAACAAAAGGAAAGACGGACACCGCGTCGATCAGCGTGAGCGCCGGAGGAGCCGTTACCATCAATTAATTTTTCTATGGTATTTCATTTTTTTCGGACAATTAAAGAAGAAAAAGGAAATATGATGGTGGAGTCGATGGTTGCGACCACGCTTATTGTGGTCGGGATTTTGGGGATCATGTCTCTTCTCGCTCGATCGTCCAACTTGAGTCACTATGCCTCGCATAGTTTTCAGGCGACCTACCTTGCCGCCGAGGGGATCGAGGTGGTGAAAAATATGCTCGATACGGACATATCCCGCGGACTGGAGTGGGGTGCGAGCATGAAAGGAACTCCCCCATTTTGTATTTATTACAATACGACCGGCAGCGGTACCAGCTTACCCTCGTGTGCGAGTAGCGAGCAGATCGCGTTCAATCCGTCGGCGGGGTTCTTTACCGGACCGACCGTCGGAGGGTTGTATCGGAGAGAGGTGACGATTGTCCAGACGGGAACGGCATACGACGTTGTGTCTACGGTGAAGTGGAAAGAAGGAAGCGATCAAAAGACAGTCGTGCTGGAAGATACGTTCTATCCTTGGAGAACCCGATAATATGAGGAAAACTTTTACAAAGCGAAAATTGAAAGGATTTATCCCGTTAGAGATAAGCCGCTCCAAGCGGCTGCCACGCCGTCCGCTAAAAGCGGAGAGCGGATCTCTAACGGGATTTACCATCATCGAGCTTCTCGTTGCGATGGGACTTTTTGTGATTCTGACGGCAATCGCGGTTGCCTCCTTTACTCAAGCGCTTCGAAGCGAGCGGCGGCTTACCGCGATGATGAGCGTCGACGCGAATGCGAGCATCGCTCTGGAACAAATGGCGCGAGAGATGCGGACGGGATATATCTTTTCCCAGCCCGGGGGACCTCAATCGCTTTCATTCATTTCCTCGCAGCAAAACGGAGTATCGGTAGCCTATGCTCTGGGAGGAGGTGCGATTACCAAGGACGGAAGTCCTATTACCTCGGGGAACGTGCGGATATCAAACCTGAAATTTCTCGTTACCCAGGAGAATAACTGCGATCCGTGGCGCATCACGATCGCAATGACGGTAGGCCAGGCGTCCGTATCGGACACCTCGAACGACGTACCGATCCAGACGACGGTAAGTTCGAGGATTCTTCCGCGTGAGGTTCCTTTCAAATACAAGACAGCTTCGATTATGAACTGTAAATGATTATGAAAAAGCGCATCGCACGGGAAAACGGGCAAACGATGATCTTGATTACCGTCATGATTGGTGGGCTGATTCTTTCCGCAACCGCGATCGCCGGGCTTCTCATGTTTTATCAGCTCCAGCGATCGACCGATGCGGCGAGCTCGGGAAGAGCAATCTTCGCGACCGACGCCGCCTCCGAACGCGCGCTTGAGTGTTATTTTCATGAGCTTGTATTTAGTGAAGCTCCCGATACGACCACCGATTACTGCCCTGAAAGCGTTACGCTCGGGAACGGTGCACGCGCATCTTCCTCCATACGTTTCGATATATCCGGAGGAAATGTAATCGGATTCTGGATCAGAGGAAGCGGCGTCGCCGGCTCGACGGAACGCGCGCTTGAGAGCTACTTCTCGGTAGTCAAATAACATGAATCGTCACGAGGCGGAAACGCGTATCGAAAAACTCAAAAAAGAAATCGATCGCTACCGATACGCATATCATGTGTTTGATAAAGAGCCGATCTCCGCGGATGCGCTCGATTCGCTGAAGAAAGAACTCTTCGATCTCGAAACTGCATTTCCCGATCTTATCACTCCCGATTCCCCGACTCAGCGTGTCGGGGGAAAGCCGCTTCCCGCATTCAAGAAAGTGCGGCATGAAAGTCCGATGATATCCTTTAATGACGCCTTTTCTGAGGAGGATATGCGTGACTGGTTGGAGCGACTCGAAAAGTATCTGGGAACCAAAGCAGCGTCTTCTTTTTATTGCGAGCTAAAGATCGACGGGCTCGCGATAGAACTCGTGTATGAAAACGGCGTGCTCATACAGGGCTCGACGCGAGGGGACGGCATTACGGGAGAAGACATCACGCAGAACGTGAAGACGATTGAGGCGATTCCCTTGCGGCCCTTCTCGCCCGACGAGGCGGCTCAACATCTCAAGAATGATGGATACGATCCGAAGCGTTTTGATTTGAAATCAAAACGTCTCATCGTGCGCGGCGAGGTGTTCATTTCGAGATATGAGTTCGAACGGATGAACAGAGAGCAGGAGAAAAAGGGCCTGAAACCTTATGCGAACCCTCGGAATATCGCCGCAGGATCACTTCGTCAGCTTGATCCTGCAATCACCGCCGCACGGAAACTTGATTCGTTCCAGTATGCGATCGTAAACGATGTCGGCCAGAAAGTTCATGAGGAGGAGCACGCGATCTTGAAGGCATTCGGTTTCAAGACAAATCCCCACAATAAGCCGGCAAAATCGTTTAAGGAGGTATTCGAATTTAGGGACTACTGGGGGGAGCATCGCAATGCTCTGGTCTATGAGATCGACGGCATCGTCGTTAT
>JAJYXD010000060.1 GCA_021791135.1 bacterium
CTGAAATACTTCTCGATACCGAGAAGATTTGCCGCACCTCCCACAAGCATGATGCGCTCGATCTTCTTCGCGTACCGGCGCTCATACACCTCTCTCACATGGCTTACTTCTTGTAGTATAACATCAAGATACGGAAGCGTTAATGTTGATAACTCCGATTCCGCACCCCCCTTTAAAAGCCCCCTCCTGCGCTTCAGTTCTTCCGCCCGCACAAGAGTGATTCCCAAACTCCTTCCGATTGCCTGGGTAAGATAAATACCGCCGTAATCGCTCTCGCCGGCGTACTGCACATTCCTCCCTCCGATGACGAACATGTCGGTCGTCTCCGCGCCAAGATCGACGAGAAGCGTAGGCGGAGCTTCGGTTGGAAAAAGTCCCCTTGCAAGCGCGAGCCCGTCCACCTCAAGCGCGATCAGCTCAAGACCCGCGTTATGGAAAACCGCCTTGTAGGATTTGATAATCGTCTCGGGAATCGCGATTAAAAAGATGCGCTGGTATCTGGCCCGCTCCGGCGTGTCAAACTCGTCGACTTTCATCCAGTCGAGCGCCACCTCCTTTATTGGAAGCGGAATGTGCTGCGGCGCCTGAAATAACACCGCCCTCGTCGTTTCTTCCTTCGAAAGAAGCGGCATGTCCAGAACCGTCATGAACGCCGCGAACGCGGGAATGGAACCGATGGCGATTTTCGCTTTCGGTTTCATCTCAAGAAGAGCCGATTTGAGAAGCGCCGTCGCATCCGGCTCTGAAATTTTAAGGGAACTTGTTTGGATGGCGCGATTCGGATGAACGAGATATTCCTTCGACTCGAGTATTCCGTAATTCAAGAGCTTGAACCGCTCCTGTTTCATTCCGAGTTCCACGAGTTTCACGGAGGCCGTTCCGATATCCACGCCGAGTACCGTACCTGATCGAAAAAAGTTCCCGATGTCACGGAAGAAATCGTTAAAGAATGATCCTATTTTCATTTCTACGCTTTATCTTACCATAAGAGAGACACCCCTAGAAGGACCTTTATGCAAACGTTTTCTCGCATTGTTCGCTTTCTTGAAGCCACACTCTTCCCGCCGCTTTGTCTTTTGTGCCGCGCTCACCTCCTCGCGGAAGAGCGGACGCGATGGCTTTGCGGAACCTGCACAATCCCCTTCGACTTCCCGATCGGATTCTTCTGCCCTTTCTGTAAAAAACGCTCTCCCACGATTCCTTCCTGTCATCCCGAAACACGATTCGCCGGAATAGCGCCGTGGAAATATGAAAACGAAAAAATTCGGAACCTCATTCATCTTCTGAAATACGAAGGCATCAAAGCCGCGGCCATCCCTCTCGGAGAAGAACTTCGATCATACCTCCTGAAAAGCGCCGCGCTTCACGGCGTTCCGCTTTCGAATTTTATTATTATCCCCGTTCCGCTCCATCCGCGGAAACTAAGAAAGCGCGGATTCAATCAGTCGCTCCTTCTCGCTCGCTCACTCCGCATTCCCGAGATGCCGCTCCTTGAGCACGCGCTCGTAAGAATAAGACCGACTCCTCCCCAAACCGCGCT
Organism: bacterium; assembly: GCA_021791135.1. Lineage (GTDB taxonomy): Bacteria > Patescibacteriota > Minisyncoccia > UBA6257 > GWB1-50-10 > JAKAHD01. The sequence continues at coordinate 1,541 of JAJYXD010000060.1, forward strand.
GGGAAACCGCAAAGCGAGGACAGAGAACATCTACGGGAGTTTCGCAATAAGTAACGAGGAGGCGGTACGAGGAAAGAATATCCTTCTCCTCGACGACGTCATTACTTCCGGCGCCACGATGCGGGAGGCGGCGATGGCGCTAAAAAAAGGAGGGGCAAAAAGGATTATCGGTCTCGCTGCCGCCCGTGCGTTCTAGTTATTGTTCCTCGAAGATCTGGCTTGATCGTCCCACGTTTCTGCAGTCCGCGTTCACTTTACACTGCAATTCGCTGCGTTCGGTTAACGTCTTCGTCGGATCGTTCGGATCAACATATTGATGCTGGTACTTCGGTACCTCGGTAACCACCTGCTGACAGTAGCTATTATTGATACATACCCCCGAGACTCCCGGGATCTTATTGATTCCCGGAACGTCTCCCAGTGTCTTTCCCGCAATCATTTCCGACCATTCGCTCGTCTTCCCGCCGTAATTCACTCTTACGCGGTAGATGTACACCGTGTCGGTGCGAAGTCCGGTATTTTTGAGAGACGGGATGGGCGTGGGGAATGACGGCGTCTGTAAGAAGTACTTGTCGTAATCTATCGACGTCGACTGACCTTCGGCGACCGGAATTTTCTCTCCTACGAGCGAGATGAGCCGGTTCACTCCGTCGGTAAGCGTACCCCATGCAAGCGTGAGACTCTCCCATATCGTATTCCCTACCTCTTGCGCCGCATCGGCGATCGTCGCGGTGAGAGAGATTCTCCGAATGGGTGTTTTCACCTCGGCGATACTCTCCGAACCGGGCTCACGAGCGATGTCGGAAGAAGGCAAGGGCCATATCGCGCCGAATGAACATGCCGGAGCATTTGGCGTCGAGGAGGCATAACTGCAGGTACCCGAAGTTGCGGGAGGAACAATGTTGCATGTTCCATTCGAGAAGTAGGTGGTATTCCCCGTTCCGCCGCAGTACGGAGTGCAATTTGCGTCCGTCGTACAAGTCGAGGGTGATGTTCCGCATCGCGGTGAGTTATTCTCCCGCGTCGGGTAGGAACAACTTCCTCCCGAGCAGTATCCTCCGGAGAGGAAGGTCGAACCGCTACACTGGTCCGCGCACGTCACGTCCGCACAGAGGTTTACAAAGTGCGCCACTATATCTGCATTCGCGGTCACCGTACACGAGGAACCGCTGCAGTCGCCGGTCCATCTGACGAACGATGAATCGGGGAGAACCGGGAGCGCGCTCATTCCAACCTGGGTTCCCCACGGGAAACTCGCGGAACAACTCGACGAGCAGTTTATGCCGGCGGGAGAGCTCCTGACCGAACCTTCTCCTCCTGCGTTATCCGAAACAACCGAGGCGGTTATCGTGAACCAGGTATATGCATCCGCCGCAATCCAATCGACGGTCGGCGTGGAGTAAAGTTTTATTCCACCACCGAAATCTTTATATGATCTGATGCGGTAGAAGTAGTGCGTTCCCGCATCGAGACCCGAGTCGCGATAGAAGGTTGTGGTCTTGCCCACCGTCGTGAGCGGAGCGTATCCGGACGTACCTCCTTTCGATCGCTGGATCTCGTATCCGTCCGCGTTCACCGAGTGATTTACCCACGAGAGATTAATAACAGAGGTTGACGATGCGGTGGCAATGAGGTCGGAAGGCGCCGCAGGGGGCGTCATGATCGTCATGCCGGAATCGGACGGCTTATAAGCACTGCAGACCGGAGATGGTTTTGTTTCCGAAGGATTCAACTCCTCGACGCCGGTATAGGCCTTTCCGTACAGATCTGCCACCTGTATCAGGGAACATGTTTTGAAACGATAGAAGTACATTGTCGCATCCTGAACCGAAATATCGGAGTAAGAGAACGATGCGTAAGTATTTGTCGTCAACGGATCATTCCACTGTCCCGTATGGAACGAGGCGAGAGAGAGATCCTTCTTCGGATTGAAACGATCCGCAGTCGAGGTGCTGCGCTCGATGACCGTTTCGTACGGCGTGAATTTTCCTTCCACGTTCCATTTGAACGACACCTCGTGCGCCAAAACCGGCGAGCTTGTCGCAGTCGAAGACGGCGTTTCCGGAGTCGCCCTGATTCGCTGTACCTCGAAACTGTAGGATGCGGTAGACGTCGAGTTGTCCTTCCAGTTAAAGAAAATTATGGAGGGGCTGTTCGCGAAGATTCCAAGTTTCGTCGGCACATCGCTCGCGATCGAGTTCGTGGTGCAGGTAAACGGCGCACCCGTAACGACACTTCCCGATCCCGGAGCGGTATCCACTCTGTACCAGCGTTGCGTGCCGGGATTAAGGCCGGAATCATCGTAACTTCCCGCCGCCGGAGCACTGGTAAGCGGATTGGTTGCCGCCCGAACGCCGTTCAAAGCGTTGTCTCCATAAAGAAGCGCCGTCGCGGGAGACGTGGCATCGCTCCTTGTCCAGGATACGGTAATCGTCGAAGTACTCTTCGTGATACATTGGCCGATATACGTGGAGGCGGGCGACGAGACGGATTTGGTCGTGACGGTAGCGATATTCGAATCAACCGACGAGAGCGCGCGGACGACGGCAAACCCCGCAATCGAAAGCGCGAGGATGCCCGCAACCGCTCCGTATAGTTTGATTTTCGGACTCATCTCTTCTTTTTTATTATATCACATCGAACTAATCCTTACCGACCAATAGCAGGATGCCGGCAGGCCGTTTTTTGAATTCCTCGTTTATACAAAGTTGCCAAGACAAAAAATATAAAGAGCTCATTTCCATGAGCTCTTTTGCATCTCTATAATGCGTACTGATACAACGAATACCCTATGAGAATGATTTTATAGTCGTAGGAATTGAGTACGACCGAGTCGGTTATGTTAAAAA
>JAJYXD010000078.1 GCA_021791135.1 bacterium
TTGAATGTCATTTGAGAGCGTCGTTGCCGCGTTACTGATGCCGCTTGCCACGGTTGCCGCGGCGGTAATTGCATCTTTCTGCGACTCGGTCGGCATGATTCCCGAAGCGAGCCCGTTTCTGATCGTGGTAATCTGCGTCTTCTCGTTTGTGACGTCTCCTCGCTGTTTTGTAATCTGCGCGGGATAGGTCGAGGTTGCAAGTGTCATGGTGCTTGATGCCCACTCAATGTCCGACGAGGGACCGACGAGCGCTACACATTGAGAGAGCGCCTTCGCAGTATTGAAGAGAGAAGGAAGCAGTCCCGTCGCAGAGGTGAGCGTGCTTGAGGCCTCATTGAGTGCCTTCTCCGCGCTATTCAGGGGCGCGACAATCACGGCAATCTGGCTGTTAATGGCATCCTGATTTTGTTTGTTGTAGTTGTCGTACGCGGTTCCCACCGTCGAGGGAGGAACACCCTCTCCATCTCCGCTCTCCGAAAGACTGGCGAGCCCCGATTTGACCCCGTCCACCCCCTCTTTCACAAGACGATTGAATGCGGCGTCCAAAACCGCGGCGAGCACGTTTGTGAGATCGTCTGAATTAACAATGAAGTCGATATTCGAGCCAAGCGATTTGTTCAACCCCTCCGCGATAGTTCTTCCCGGCGTTGTCGTTCTCGCCTGTGTGCACCTATACTCGGATGTCGAGTCGGGTGGCGGCGGCGGATTATCCGGATTTGTGTAATCGGCGTTTGGTGTTTTTATTGCGTCCACTATCTGCGCTCCTTTCACTGGTTGTTTTGTTGCGGTGTTGTAAAGGGTCCACTTCTCACACACTTCGCTGTTAAACCCGAGGTTGATGTTCTGCTTCAGGACCGATTCCTGCTGTTTCTGCGCTATCGATCGTTCGAGTGCTTGCTGAGTGAGAATCTCGAGGCCATACTGGTTGTTTTGAGGTTTCAAGAGATCGGTGTAACCGAGCCACCCGCCGGTCCTGAAGTCTCGCTTGAATGCCTCGAGGTTTCCGACCACCTGGGTAAGTGTACAGCTCGTTTGTTTTTTGATGGAGTCCGGCTTAGCGAGATAAAAATTTACCTTAAAAGGAATCCCGGTACACAATTGCCCCCCGCCTACTTGTTGTATCACCTCTCCTGCGGCCTCGTCGGCCGCCTGAGAAAATACCTTACCAGGTTTTTGAAGAAAGAGGGGTGCTCCTCCGCCCTGAATCCACTGCACAGTTTCCCTTGTGATCTCATCAAGAAGCTGTTTTTTAAGCGTTGCAAAGAGCACCTTCAATACCTTATCCGAGATAAATCGCCACGCCTCATCAAGAAAACCGACGGTAGTGGCTGTTGTTTGAGCAGTGCCAGCCGCCGCTATTGCAGCGACCACGGTTGGGTCTATAACGAGTTGTGGAAGCATGTTGGTGGGAAAGAAAAATGCTTTTGCCTTCGGTACAAAAAAAGCAGGATTTGAAATAAAAATAATGCTCAACACAAGAAGCGCGGAGACCACCCTGGTTTTTTGTTGTTTCATAAAAATAAAGATAAATTATTATTTTTTGTTTAGCGCGCTTGCCTGTTCAGAAAGAACATTTTGGAGCATTATATTTTCTTTAAGCACCGAGCGGACGTCGTTTAGCGCGATCATGGCTTTTAAGGGATCGTTTTTAAAATCCATGATCGCGGTGTAGACCGTCGACTTCTTGAGCCATAAATTCAGATTCTGAAGATGCCATGCCCTCCATTGCGGCGGCACCTCGAGTGCCAGAAGATCGTTTACCTCCCCGTTCATGATGTTGATGTATTTCGCGAGCGGCGCGGGATCGTTTTTCTCGAGGAAGGCGCTTAGGATATCGGTGGCCGACATGGAAAACGTCCCGAAATTTTTCTGTGTGATCGAGCCAATCCCGTTTAGATAATCAACCTGCGCTTCGGTCGAGCCGTCTTTTCCTACTTTCAGATCTTTTTCGGCAAATGAGGGAAAAGAAAGATTTTGAGATAGCGCCCGCGAGAGAGATCCGTCTATTGAGTTTGAGGCAGGCATTCTTAACGTGTCCGTCGTGTCGGTCGGATTCTCGTTGTTGAGGTTGTAGACCGATTCGACGTAGTTCTGCGCCAGCTCCTGCGTCAGGTTCTTGTGTGCGGTGTCGCCGGTGCTGCCCGAAGGATTGAGATTGGAAAATCCGCGCCCGCCACCCATCTGATATCCGGATGGTTCGCCATTGCCATTTTCAACAACCGAGATAAACGGCCTTTCTTTCGACGGGGAAGAAATGACAAGCAGAAAAGCGACGAGGATCCCGAGACCGAGAACCGCGAGCGCCATCATTCTTCTCTTTTTGAGGTATTGTTTCATTGATTCCTTACATTTACATTTATCCACCATAATTGTACAACATTTTCCCTATCTTTTTTATATCCTCGATGTGCAGATTTTGAGGACGGTCATTCGGCTTGACCCCTATTTGCTTCAAATATTTTTCCACCGTCTCCTTCTCTATCCCGTTACACTTCTTCAACGATCGAAAGCCAAGTGTTATATTATTTGAAATTGTCTTTCTGGGCTGTTTGAAGAGTGCGTGAATGGCCTCGAAATAGTTCTGTTTCCACCCGTCTTGGGTCTGCCGGCGCGTTTCAAGTGAAACGACCGCAGAGTCCACCTTCGGTTTTGGAGAAAAATTATTTTTTCCAACAACCGTTTCTATTTTCGGTTTCGCCCACAGCTGAATGCTCGCCGCAAGAAGATTCATTCGAGGCGGCGTCGCCGTTATTCTCAAAGCGACCTCCTTCTGGATCATAAACACCGTTCGTTGGGGGAGAGTTGGCAGCCCGCTTATCGTGCGAAAAAGGAATCCGGTGAGATAATAGGGAATGTTGCCTGCCAGTTTATAATTTCCAGTTTTCAATTTCCAATTCTCAATTAGTTCTGGAAGGACTTTTAGAACGTCCCCATGTATAATTTCAATTTTTGGTAAAATCCCCTTTTGCCCCTTTGAATTTATTTGGAATTTCTTTCTTAGGAAATCAGCGAGCATGGGGTCTTTCTCTATAGCTATGACTCTCACGGGGTAATGTAAAAACTCCTCCGTGAGTTCGCCGTGCCCGGGACCGATCTCTATGATCACGTCGCCATCCTTCGGCGCGATGGCGTCGATTATTTTTTTTACCACCGTCTTATTTTGCAGAAAATGTTGTCCGAGTTTTTTTGTCATGCTATTAGGCCGCTTTTTCCAAAACAGTTTCGTCGTCTATCTCGCCGATTACAATGAGACGTATGAATCCCGAGAGATTTCTCTCCTCAATGATTTCGAAGATTGTGCGCGGAATCGGACGCTTGCCGAGAAACACGCTTCGCTGAACGAACGAATACCCCGCATTCGTAAGCGCGTTCCGAAGCCAGTCGCGTTCTTTTCTCCGCTTCTCCGGAATGTCGAATGTAATGAGGCGCCACTTGCCGTCCCACGGTTCTTCGGGCGGACGCTCTTTTTGTTTCAAAAACTCCGCCCCTCGTTCGGAAAGTTTGAGCTCTCCTTTCTCCGTCCGCTCGACAAGCCCCTTCTTTTCGAGCCGCCAAAGCGTCGTGCGGATACTTTCCCGTTTCGTGTGTTTCGGAAGGCCGTGGCCTCCGCCGAGAACCGCTTCGGTGGAAGGATGACCGAGCTCCGCGATGCCGGAGAGAATCCCCAGTCCGAGAACTCCCATTCTCCGGGAGAGTACATTCTTTTTACCCTGCTCTCTCATGGCTTCTGTATTGAAATTATTATACCATAACACTTTTTCTACGATCGTTGATAAACTGTTATATGATTCTTCCCTTTCCCCGCCCCTTTGCTATACTTATCCCATAAGTACGATATTTGCTCATATAAAGACCCTTTATAAGAGGGGTGTCCCCAAGACGACCAGTTTCTGGTCGGTGCTTTTTGTAGTGGGAATCATGCTTTTTGGGGGTATTTTAAGTATCAGCGCCAGGGGATCGATGGAGGGGTATGGAAAGGAAAGCGACTGGGGTTTTGGCGGACCGGTGCAGAAGCCGGAGGTGATTGCCGCCTCGACCGGAGAGAAGGTGCCTACGGAGAGTGCGGTTTCTTCCCGGAATAAGAGTCATATGCTTGTTGCGGAAAACACGGCGGTTGTCGCCTCGTCCGACCCCCTAAGCGATCTTCTTCCCGTCGGTGACGGACTTAAGAAGTACAAAATAAAGCGCGGCGATACGCTTCAGGGAATTGCGGACCGATTCGATATCTCCCGAGAGACGCTCCTTTGGGCAAACCCGAGTGCGGGATCGGCGCTTGCGGTGGGGCAGACACTTCTTATTCTTCCCGTCTCGGGAATTGTTTACTCGGTGCGGGCCGGCGATACGCTTCAAGATATAGGAAGTAAGTATGAAATCGATCTCGAACTTATCAAGCGATACAACCCCGAGTATCAGAAAGTGTTAAGCGATGGAAGCGGAATGCTGATACTCCCCCACGCGCGGCCGCTCACTTCAAGCGATCGGGGAATAGCTTCCGCGGGCGATCAAAATCTCCCGGATCTTAAAAATTACTTTGCCCTCCCCGCAATTGGATGGAACTGGGGGCAGCTTCATAACTACAATGCGGTAGACATCGCGAATCAGTGCGGTACGCCAGTTCACGCCGCGGCGGAAGGACTCGTTATCACGGACGAAAATTTCGGAAACGGCGCGGAAGGATGGAATGACGGATACGGCATCTTTGTTTTTGTGGAACACCCGAACGGAACGAAAACCCGGTACGCGCACCTTGCAAAGACGCTCGTAAAGCCGGGGGACTACGTGAGTCGCGGAGAAGAACTGGGGCTTATGGGAAATACGGGGAACACGCACGGACCGACCGGTTGTCATCTGCACTTCGAGGTGTACGGCGCAAAAAATCCGTTCTCGGTCACGAAGTAATCTCGGGACTACTCGTTCGTTCGTATCCGGTACTGAAATGCCTCCGCAAGGTATTCTTTTTTTATTTTCTGCGCGCTGTCGAGATCGGCGATGGTCTGCGCGACCCGGAGAATGCGATAGTAGCCGCGCGCCGAGACGAAGTTTCGTTCCATAATCTGTTTTAGGAACGACTCCGCGTCCGTCTCAAGCGCAATCAGGGCGTCGACCTGTTTCGACGAGAGTTCGTTGTTCGTGTAGACCGGAATGTCGTGTTCCAAAAAACGTTTTTCCTGAACGGCACGTGCGCGTCGCACCGCCTCCTCCGATTCCTCCTTCTCGTGCGTCTCTCCTTCGCTTCGCAGGGTTTCAATTTTAATTCGGGGAACCTCAAGTTGTATGTCGATCCTGTCGAGAAGCGGCCCGGATATTTTTTTCTGGTAGCGAAACACCTCGTGCGCCGTACAGGTACATTCTTTTTCCTGGTCCCCGAAGTACCCGCAGGGACAAGGATTCATCGCGGCAACAAACATAAATCGCGAAGGGAATATGACGGCTTTTTTCGCGCGCGCAACGCTCACGTAGCCGCCCTCGAGCGGCTGCCGGAGTCCCTCGAGAACGTCGCGGTGAAATTCGGGAAGTTCGTCCAAAAACAACACTCCCCGGTGCGCCAAGCTTATCTCGCCCGGTCTCGGTGTTTGCCCTCCGCCGACGACCGCGATGAGTGATGCGCTGTGATGCGGCGCCCTGAACGGGCGAAAGTGGACGAAGGGGAGCCCTCCGTGGAGAAGTCCCGCGGCGCTGTAGATCGCGGTGACTTCTATCTTTTCCTCGAGTGACGGCGGGGGAAGAATGGAAGCGAGCGCCTGGGCAAGCATGGTCTTTCCGGTTCCCGGCGGGCCGGAGAAAAGTATGTTGTGTCCTCCCGCGGCCGCGACCGTGAGTGCGCGCTTTGCGGCGGACTGCCCCTTGATCTCCCCCAGTGTCACAAGGGACGCGGGGCGAGTCCCCGAAAATTCCACATGCGGATGAGGAGCGATGGGATCGACGCCCTCGAGATGCGCGATAAGACGCGGGAGGGTCGACACCGGAAACACCTTCACCTCTCGTATTGCGGCCGCCTCGGCCGCATTTGTTTCGGGAACGAAGAGTTCCGAGATGTGCCTTTCACGCGCGAGAAGCGCAACATTAAGACAGCCGTTTACGGGACGAAGCGAACCATCAAGCGAAAGCTCGCCCACAAATAATTTATCGTCCGTCCGGAATGGATTTAGTTGTTCGCTCGCCATGAGGTATGCGAGCGCAATGGGAAGGTCGAATCGCGAGCCGATTTTTTTCACGTCCGCGGGGGCGAGGTTGATGGTGATACGGCGATTTTCTTTCGTAGGAGGTTTGATGCCGGAATTTTTGAGTGCGGAGTTCACGCGCTCTTTCGCTTCACTAATCGCCTTATCCGCGAGCCCCACGATGTTAAATGCGTGAAGGCCGACATTCAGATCGGCCTCCACCTCGATAGGTTCCGCGGTAATTCCATCAAGCTCCGCCGATAAGAGTTTCGGTACCGCCTGCATAGTTTTAAAAACCCGCCTTTGTTTTTTTATGCTCCTCCGCCGTGCTTGCAGTTTTTGCAGAGCGCCGATTCGGGATCGATATCGAGAATCTCTTTTTCGATCGGTTTCCCGCATCGTTCGCAGAAACCATAAGTGCCGTTTTCTATTTTTGCGAGCGCCCGGTCGATCGCTTCAAGTCGCGCGTCCTGGAGTTTCTTGATACCCATGTACGTTCCCATTTCCTCCGACTCGTCGCTCTCCTCTTCCATATGATCGGTCTCGTCTCCGAAGTCGAGCGATTCCTTGAACTTTTCGAGTTCTTCTTTAATCTCCTGTTTCGACTGCTCGAGCTTCTTTTTAATTTCTTCTGTTTTTGCGTCGTTCTTTTTCATGAAAGGTATCTTACACGCTAGCATATTTCTGATCCCATTTCCAGAAAACCCCGCCGTTTCGAGGGGCGGGATTTTTTGTTTTTTTGGTTTGCCCTCGGGTCTTATTGGACGCGCTGAAGCGCGGCTTTGAACCCGTCGTAAGATCCGCTAATAACGAGCTTGGTTCCGCTCCATCCATAGTTAATGGAGAATCCCGGATTCGAGAAGGCGAGATAGCGGTTGGAAACACCGCTTGTCTGCCCGTCTTTCCACGATCCTTTGGTTCCCGGATCGTTCGCAAATATTCCCGAAAGACCCTGACTTGCTTCAAAAATCTGTGCGAAGGCCGATTTTGTGGCGGCGAGCGGCGTCGAGGAATTGATTTCCGCGATAACACCAAGCGATCGGTTCCCATTCTGACCTATGTAGATAAACTCGGAGACGTTCGTTCCGGGGAACATACCCTGAAGGGAAGAAAAGTCTCCGCCAAAGATCGACTGCATGATTGTTCCAAACGAGCCCAAGTTTCCCAGGGTGTCTTTTTGAATAACCTCCGTAATGCTCGGACTTTGAGTGTTCGGGAGTGTGACGCTTCCGAGCGACGCCCCCGTTATTACGGACGCGCTCTCCATGGAGTTGTCGGCGGGCGTCTTGAAGACGGAAACGTGAATCGGTTTCTCCGGTTGGGTCGTTTCCGGCGTGGTGGTTGCGGGCGTTTCGGAAACGGGCGGCACGCTCGGCTGCTCCGCGGGCGGAGTCTCCGGAGGAGGAGTTTGTGTCTCGGGTGTCGTTACCGGTGCCGGTTGGCTTTCAAAGAAGAGCGGGTATACCACGAAGTATCCGAGCGCCGCGAGGCCTACGATAATAATGAAAGTAACAAGCACCACGAAGATGCCCTTTTTCTTTTTTACGGGTTCCTGAGGAACCTGCGACTGGCTTCCGAGATCTATCTGGGGAAGCTCGAATGATTGCGGGTTAAGCGGGGCTGCGGAAGGGCCGCTTCCCGCGGGTGCGGGGGTCGACGGCTGCGGCGTGTACGCCTTCGGGGCCGCGTCTCCCGTTTGGATCGACGAGACGTCCGATCCCATTGTTCGCGCTTCAATGCGCGGACCTTGCGCCGAATTCATCATCGGCGACTCGCCTTCTCCGGTCCCGAGCGGCTTATTGGGCTGCCACTGGCCGGGATTAATAGTTTCGTTTGCCATACGTTTATTATAGCACTCAACAATATAGGAAGATGTGGATAAGGAAAAAGAAAGAACCCCCAATCTGTATTGCTCTCAGCTCGGGCGCTCCGGGCCGCTTGGCCCAGTCTTACCCTCGCTCGAGCAATACGGATTGGGGGTATGAAAAAAAAGACTGGGGGCTTAAGACTGCGGCGGTGTTTCCATCTGTTTCAGGGAGAGACCGATCTTCCCGTCCTCCGCGCGGACGATCTTCGCTTTGACTCTGTCTCCGATATGCACTACGTCCTCCACCTTTTTCACGAAACCGTTTTTCAGTTCGGACACGTGAATCATTCCGTCTTTCCCTCCTCCCAGATCAACAATCGCGCCGAACTCGAGGATACGCACCACCGGCCCTTCGACAACCTCCCCGATGTGGTATTCGTGAAAAATCTGATCAATGAGTCCAAGTGCCTTTGACACCAATGCGGCGTCGGTACCCGCGACAAACACACTCCCGTCCTGCTCGATGTCGATCGAAACCTTGTTTTCGACCTGGGCGAGAATGCCGTTAATGACTTTTCCGCCGGGACCGATAAGTTCGCCGATCTTCTCGGGATTGATATGAATAGTCGTAATCATCGGTGCGAACGGCGAAAGTTCTTTTCTGGGAGTGGCGAGCGTCGTGTTCATCACATCCAAAATATGAAGGCGGGCCTTCTTCGCCGCGGCGAGCGCATCCTTGAATATCTGAAGCGTGATTCCGCCGATCTTCACGTCCATCTGAATCGCGTTCACGCCGTCCTTCGTGCCCGCAACCTTGAAGTCCATGTCACCATAGTGATCCTCGGGTCCCTGGATATCGGTCAAAATCTTATATCTCCCCTTCTCGTCGCTCATAAGCCCGATCGAAATTCCGGCAACCTGTTTGTCGATCGGTACGCCGGCATCCATCAAGGAAAGCGAGGTCGCGCAGGTCGAGGCCATCGAAGAGGAACCGTTTGAAGAGAGCGTCTCCGCAACGACGCGAATGGTATAAGGAAACTTGCCGGCTTCGGGAAGCATCGGACGAATTGCCTTTGCGGCGAGTGCGCCGTGTCCTATCTCTCTTCTCCCCGGACCTCTTGATCGTCCCGTTTCGCCCACCGAAAAACTCGGGAAGTTGTAGTGAAGCATAAAACGCTTCTTCTCCGTCGTCTCCATGGTTTCTACGATTTGTTCCGCGGCGGGCGTGCCGAGCGTCGTGACCGCCAAAACCTGCGTTTCTCCGCGCACGAAAAGCGCGGATCCGTGCGTGCGGCGAAAGAGCCCCGTCTCCGCGAGGAGATCGCGCACCTCGTCGAGTGATCTTCCGTCGGCGCGTTTCCCCCTCTCGATCGCTTCCGTGTGTACGAAGCGATCCACCTCTTCCTCGAAGACGATCTCCGCGATGCGGAGCGCGTCCTCGCTCTCGCCGGACGCCTTCAGGTGTTCGAAAAGTTTTCCGAGGAGCTCCTCAACCTGCTTTTCTTTGAGTGCCGTCTCGAGTTCGCTCTTCAAGAATTCGCTTATGATGTGCCGCAGGTTCGGATCCGCCTCGGGAAGCGCGACGTCCGCCTTCGGCTTTCCCATCTCCTTAATGATGGTCGTTTGGAAGTCGATAAGTTTTTTGATTTCTTCGTGCGCCTCGGTGAAGATGTGCTCCACGCCGTCCTCGGCGAATTCTTTTCCCTCGAACTCGATCATATTCACGAACTCTTTCGTGCCCGCGAAGAACGCCTGATGTCCGTAGGAGTGTTCCGTGTTCGGTTCAACGAGCTTCACGCCCGCGACCGGTCCGCTCCACGGCACGTTCGAGATCGCGAGTGCGGTCGAGGCCGCGAGAAGCGCGATCACCTCGGGATCGTTCTTTTCGTCGTATGCGAGCACGGTGACGACCACCTGTATCTCGCGTCGAAGGCGGGGATCAAAGAGCGGCCGCAGGGTGCGGTCGATAAGACGCGCCGAGAGCGTCGCTTCATCCGAGGGTCGTCCCTCGCGCCTCACAAAACGGCTGCCGATAATCTTCCCCGCCGCATAGAAGCGCTCCTCGTAATCGACGGTAAGCGGGAAGAAGTTTCCCGATTTATTTTCATGGGACATTACGACCGTTGCGAGCACGGCCGTATCGCCGTACTTTCCGATGACTGCCGCGTTCGCCTTTCCCGCGAGCTTCGAAATTTCGATTTGTATCGACTCGCCCTTGAGTGTTGTGGAATACGTTTTTTTCGCCAAATCCATATTGATTTATGTGCGCTGTCCGGTCATTGGCGTATTCGCATACTCGCATCGCTATCGGGTCCCGGTGTCGATGCCAATATACGAATAAACCGAATTATATGAACAGCGTTATTACGACTTTTTATTTATCGCTCTCTTATTTTAAGAAGCGCACGCGGTATTTTTTCCACCTCGACGAAGGCGTCCGCCGCTTCTTTTATCTTTGCCGCCGCCGTTCTCGAAAACGCCGCGACATGTACCTCCTTTCCCAGACCCCACTTCAAATACTCGATAAGCGGCACGAAGTCGCCGTCGCCCGTAATGAGCACGATGACGTCGAGCGACGAGGCCATCCGGATCGCGTCGACTGCCATCCCGACGTCCCAATCGCCCTTCTTCGTTCCGTCGGCGAATATTTGAAGGTCTTTGGTGCGAAGATCGAAACCGCTTTTTTTCAAGGCATCGAAGAACGTGTCCTCTCTCGTTGCGGGGTCGCTCTTCACGACGTACGCGAACGCGCGAACGAACTGGCGGGTTCCTATAACCGATCGGAGCAGTTCCTTGAAGTTCACTCGTGCGCGGTAAAGATTCTTTGCCGAATGGTAAATATTCTGCGCATCAAGGAAAATGCCCACGCGCTGATTCGGATTCATTTGTGACATGGATTACAATCCGAGCTCAAGCTTTTTCGAGATTCTCGTATACTTTTTTTCGTCGGTGTCGCGGAGATACTGGAGAAACCGACGCCGTTTTCCCACCATCATTAAAAGCCCCCGGCGGGAGTGAAAATCCTTAGGGTGCTTCTTCAGATGGTCGGCAAGGAACTTGATGCGTTTTGAGATAAGCGCGATCTGCACCTCGCTCGATCCGGTGTCGGTCGTGTGTTCCTGATTATCTTTGATAACCGTTTGTTTTTGGCGCTTGCTAAGCATGGTCAAGTGATTTTACTACAATGTTCGGGGGTTGTAAAGCCGCGCTCCGTCTTGCGACAGATAGTGGTACAATGACGGTACGATGAGCGAGATAGAAAAATACCTGAAGGAATACCTCGACTATCTCGAGGTGGAAAAGAACCGATCCCCGAAGACGCGCGAGAATTACGAGCGCTATCTCAAACGATTTGTGGCTACGATGAAATTAAAGACCCTCGGCGACATCACCGAGGAGTCGATTCGGGAGTTCAGGGTGCGCCTCTCGCACGAGAATCTGAAAAAAATCAGTCAGAGCTACTATGTGATCGCGATTCGGAACTTTTTGAAGTATCTCGTGAGGCGCGGCATCAAGGCCCTTCCGCCGGACAGGATCGAGCTTCCGAAGGTCTCGCGCCGCGACATTGAGACGCTCGAATATGCGGAGCTCGAACGGCTCGTCGCGGCTCCCAAGACCTCGACATTCCGCGGACTCCGCGACAAGGCGATTCTTGAAACGTTATTTTCAACAGGACTTCGTCTTTCCGAGCTCTGTGCACTCCCCCGCTACATCAATCTCGATCGCGGGGAAATCACCGTACGCGGGAAAGGAGATAAACTCCGAATCGTGTTCCTTTCGGACACCGCAAAAAAAGCCATCAAGGCATATCTCGAGAAACGGCCCGACACCGACGAGGCGCTCTTCGTAAGTTTGAGCAAGAAAGGAAAAATAATTGGACGCATCACACCAAGATCGGTTGAACGGCTAGTCTCGTATTACGCCCGCGCTGCGGGAATTGCGAACGCGGGAAAGGTACACCCACATCTTTTGCGCCACTCCTTCGCTACCGACCTCCTTATAAACGGCGCCGACATCCGGTCGGTGCAGGCGCTCTTGGGGCACGCAAATATCTCGACGACCCAGATCTATACCCACCTTACGAACAAGGAGCTTCGCGAGGTCCATAAGGCCTTTCACGGAAGGAGAAGGAAATAGCGATTAGCGCGATCACGTATTTACAGCTTCATCTTTATGGCTTTACGGCCCCATTCGATGTGCCGATCTGCCCGTGATTATTTTTACTAAACCACATGACGATCGTCATGTGGTTTAGTAAAAATGATATATTTAAATAATGGCGAGAAAAGGAAACACGGCAACAACCAAGATAATTCCATCGAGGCAAGGCGGAAGAAAGGGATTTACCATGCAATGTCTTGAACTACTGGAGGAAGCGACGCTTTCGGCGGGAGATCTCCTGGGGGCGTTTCTCGCGTCCGGATACGGCGCGTCGTACGGGAAAATTATGCGGCGAGCCGCGAAAAACGAGATAGAACGGGAACGACGCGAAGCGAAACGAGAGGAAGAGTTTGTGGCGCGCCAAAGATATTACTCAATGCTGTATAAACTGAAAAAGGATGGGCTTATCAAGGAGGAGAAGTCGGAGCGCCGCCACATATTCACGCTTACCCCGGAGGGGAAAAGGAAGTTAATCATCTTGCGCAAAAAAGCAGCGCAACCGCCCACCCCTGCCCCGCGGTATGACGCAAATCGAGGAACGAACCTTGTTTTAGTAATCTTTGATGTGCCCGAGCACATGAGGGGAAAACGAGCGTGGCTTCGTGCGGCACTTTTCTTCATGGGACTCACACTTGTACAAAAAAGCGTGTGGATGGGGAAAGTAAAAATTCCAAAGCGGTTTCTTGATGATCTTGCGGACATGAAACTCGTTCAGTGTGTTGAGGTTTTTGAAATTACAAAAACAGGAACGCTCCGCGCGCTCCACGAAGCGGAGCATACATAATCACGCCCTCAGTGCCAATATTATGATTCGAGTGATTCACTAAACCAGTTGACGATCGTCAACTGGTTTAGTGAATTGTTCCGGAAATTATCTCCTTAGATTACTCTCTTAGAGATTATCTCCTTATGTTTTCGCGCCGTCCTGCGCTTGTCATATTTTTTGGTGCGGGGAGAGAGACTCGAACTCTCAAGAGATTGCTCTCACGAGGTCCTAAACCTCGCGCGTTTTCCGGTTCCGCCATCCCCGCTCTCCTGTATTTATGCATATTCTATGCGCTTTTTTGCCTCAAAGCGAGGTTTGACAAAAAGCCAATTTAGTGATAGAATGAGCCTAAGAAAATTGTCAGCTTAATACTGGTTGCAATGCAGAATGGCTGAAATGAAATTAAACACAAACCTAAAATGAAGGAGGCTAGTCATGGCAGAAGTAAAAGCAGGAACCCTGAATGAGGTTCTGAGTTTCTTTAACCCGGAGATAAAAAAGGTTATTAACTATCTCATGAGGTTTGTTCCGAAGACAAGTTCTCTAAGATCTGGTGCTGTGGTCAGGGCGCTGGGTGTCTTGGCGAGCTTCATTGAGACGAGAGCCGGAAAAGTAAAAAATCCAGTTCTTTCCGCAATCGTTGAAAAATCTTCTGACTTTGTTGAAATTCTCGCTGACGAATTAGGTGAGAAACAGGGAAGAAGTACAAAAAAAGGAGGAAGATTTGAGGCGACGGAGAGGATTAGAGATGCATTCGTTGCAAAAATAATGCAACGGATCCAGAAGTCCCAAAACCCGGAAGAGGAGGTCAAAAAGATAAAGAAAGAATTTGAACTTTTTGACAAGCTGATGTCCGAACTTGAAAAGCCAACGGAAGATCAAGATAAGGACGAAAAAGAGGTAAATAAGAGTATTGGGGAAATTTGGAAGAGTTCCTGGTTCAGGAAGGCGTTGAAGAACGCCGGAAGAAAAATAACAAAAGCTTTTAAAGGCATTGTAAAATTCTTCGACGGAACCGTAATCCCAGGCTTAGAAGAGCTTTGGGACGCGGCGAATCAAATTCTAAGCGTTGTAATAATCGGATTGTTATTGGCTCCGTTCGCAATCGCTTTTGCTGCCATCATCGGTGTTCCTTGGATTGTTTCGCTCTTAACGCTTGGATTGATGCTACTTGCAATTCTGACCCTCATCGGAATGATTAAACCGGTTTTGTTTGGTATAGCATGGCTTATTCCACCGGTACGCGCCGCCCTGCGAAAAGTCGCGGCGATACTAGGGATCGAGTTGTTTGTCGGGGTCTACTTCAGTTTCATGTCCTACTTTTTGAAGACCTCGTCTATACCAGCAATTCTTCTACTTGTCTTTACAGTCTTTTTTTTGTCTGTCGCAAGACAAGGCGGATTTGTAAGAACAGCAAGAGCGATCGCCTTATTTCTTCTGATGTTGGTATCTCTTGGTTCTGTAACGTCTTGTTTGTTCCCGAGGATGTTTTTTCAACTTCCGGAACAACTGGCGGTTTTCGGGATCTTTTCTGAAAAGACTGGGTCAGAAGAGAATCTTGCAGACCAAGTAGTATGGTTGCAAGAGAAGTGGGACGACGAAACGAAGGCAAAGATTACTTCTGTGCAACAGGATTACGAGGATGGCAAAATTACCCTAAAGGCCACTCTCCTAAAAACAAAACTGATTCAGGAAGAATCAGAGAATTTTCGAAGAGAGCTCTCTAAAAAACCTGCTACTACAACAACCGCTACTACTGCTACCAACTCCACGCCACAAACTTCGGCATCAAGACCAAAAGAAGTTCAATATCTGGACTTCAAGACGTATGATGTCCCGATGGGAGGCTGGAGTAATACAATAAGAGCCACCCTCTACTCACATTATGACGTAAGAGTTACTGGACGGGCTGTTATAAAATTCTCTGATGGTTATACTGATACCCTGAATACCGGCGGAGGTCATGGCTTCGGTCAAAGAGCTGGAGTTTTTCAACTCCTTGCTCTTGAAAAAAGAGTCACGGCAAGCGTCGGCCAATATAATTAAAACGAAGGTCTCATTCGAAATTTGAATGAGACCTTCTTATTTTTTGTATACGAGCGTAACCGGGTCAATACAAAGAAGCCCGACTTCCTGGCGGAGGTCGGGCTTCCAATCGGAAGCCGAATCTCCACGACTACAGTCCGTACGTGTAAGGGACAGAGATTATAAAACCCCACACGGAAAGAACTCCCACTACGCCATAAGTAAGCATTTGTACGCGCTTCGTCTTGTTCTCAAGCCAGCGCGTGGTAAGCGTCGCAAGAAGCGCGATCGCAAGAAGGAGTGCGGGGAAGTAGTGGTAGAGAAACGTCGCACGAGTCACGAAGGTGAAAAACGGAAGAAGCGCGAAAATATATCCGAAAAGAAGAATTGCGACAGGATTTTCTTTCCCGTCGTAGGGTGCATGTTGTATGATCCGTCGGGCGTACTTGAAAAGCGTTCCGAGAACCGCGAGCGTGCTCGCAATCCAGATAAACATATTTCCTATAAGCACGATCTCTCCGGCGCTCGTGAGTCGCATCGGCTTCATCATGAAGGGCCAGAGATACCAAGGGCTCATCAAGGGGTTCGTGCCCCCCACGGTATAGCCGGCGACCCCGAGAAGGAGCTGATAAAACGAAGCTTTTATAATAGACGGATTCGCGGTTATATTCGGAATGTCGAAGAGTAGTCCCATTGCGGAGAGTTGTTTTTCCGGAGCGAAAAGCAGGCCGTTGATACCGACGAGAAGTATAAGAAACGTGACTATGGCGACAGCAAAAAAAACGAACACGTCCCGATATCGCCGCTCTTTCCCGAGAATATTTCTTAAGATCAAAGCGACCACAACCGGTCCCGCGAACACGACCGCGGTAAGTTTTATGCTTACAGCGAGGCCGAAAAAGATTGCCGAAATGATGATATTGGAGTACCGGTGCCGCAATAAAAGTGTGCGCTCCAAGGGCGCTAGCCCGGTCTTACCCACTTTTATTACGGCACCGGTACTCCTCTCCTTATGTTCTTCTGATTCTTCGGCTCGCCCACATTTTTTATTGTTGGATTTTTTGAAGAAAAAGTAGAGAGAAAGAAAGCCGAACGAGAGATACATTCCGTCCATAAGAATTAAACGGGTATCGAGAAGGATCGCGTTCTCGAGCGCCACGAGAAAAGCAGCGAGAAGGGCCGCGCGCTCACCCGCAAGCTCACGGGCAAAAAAGAATACGGAACATATAAGTAATAGTCCGAAAAATACGCCCACCAACCGTTCCGTTTCGTATGGAAAATTTTCATACGGCTTGTCGATCCCTCTTGCAACGAGTGATTTCCCGTCCGGTGCCTTCTCGTTTACCACGTACGTGGCTTCGTTTAAGTTACTCTTGTCATAGAAGAAAAGAGGAACCGAGTAAAGCAATCTTCCCAGCGGAGGATGAATATCGAAGTAAGGAATACGGAGCGCGTTATCTGCGGCGTACGTCGCGAAGTATGCCTCATCGAACACCGGATGATTGGGTGTGCCAATACGCACGAGATGCAACGCGGCGCTTACGAGAAGAATGAGGGAGAGAATGAAATATGAATTACGAATAACACCCCCATTACTTTCCCTGGAGGACATTGTACGTGATGGGATAGATTGCCGTCGCAAGAATTGCTACTGCGGCCGCGATGCACGCGTAGAGCACCATTCTCTTTGCCTTCGTTATTTTTTCCCGATCGTCTCCCGCGGTAAGGAAAAGAATGGCGGCCCAGATAAGGGCTCCCACCGCGAGGATCCAGAACCAAATATTAAGGTAGTTCACGACGCGATAAAACGCGCCCTCAACCTGGGTGAGCGAAGTAATAGAACTCTGTTGGGCGTGCGCGGTGAGAATCAGCGGGATAATCTTCATGAATTTATTGTACTACATGGCTTCTAAAATTAGGAGGCCGAGCCTCCGCAGGAAGCTCGGCCTCCATATATTAAGAAAGCCCAGCTTCCTCGCGGAGGCTGGGCTTCCACTTCAAAAAGACAAAGGAACTTACGAAAGCGTTCCGCTCAAAGCGCTCTTCACGATCGTTTGTAATCCGGTCGAAAGAAGCGCGATCGCTGCGGCGATAATCGCGTAGATGACTCTGTTCTTCGCTTCCTTGATCTTTTCCTCGTTTCCGGCGCCAGTAAGATAAAGAACGGCCGCCCAGATAAGGAAGAGAACGGTCAAGACCCAGAAGATAATAATCACCCAGTTTACGATAGTTGCCAAACTCGAGGTCGCTCCCGATAAGGAGGAAACAGGCGCTTGATTCTGAACGTTACCGGTGGGTCCGATCGGACCGGTTTGCGCGAACGCGGCGAGCGGCGAAAGCAAGCTCACTGCGAGCGCTGTTGCGGCAATCGTCTGAAATGTTTTTTTCATAGGACTTTTCATTGTTGCTCGACCTTTTGGAGCTACTGGACGTTCAGCACGTCTCTGATGATCGAAACCATGCCCCAACCTATCACGATTATAGCATACCCGATTGCCGTGTAAAGAATTGTTTTTCTTCCCGTCGCGAATCGTTCGGGATTTCCTCCCGCAAAAATTATCTGGAATGCGCCTATCAAAATCATGCCGACCGCGATCGGTGTTGCGATCGTGATGAGCCAGTCAACGATGTTTTTCAGAAGATCTTCGAAGGAAGATGCTCCAAGCGGATTGGTAAGAGCGGTGCCGCTATTCGGAGGATTCGATCCGCTGTTCGGCGGATTGGAGCCACTATTCGGAGGATTCGATCCGCTGTTCGGCGGATTTTGTGCGGCAACCAGTCCGGGAGCAAGCGCCAGGAGACAGAACATAACAAGAAAAAATACGGTTAAGGACTTCATATTGTTATGTCATTTTGTAACACTGTATGTCGGCCCAGGGGAAGTTGATGTTCCCGGTGATGAGGTGAAGCACGGTATTGATGACAAGCCATCCGACAAGAACGATTACGAGGCCGATGACGGCGCTGGTAATGATTCCTTTTGCCTTTCGTACCCGTTCTTCCGATCCGCCCGATATCATGAGCATGATCGCGCCGTATACCGTCATGCCGACCGTAAGAATTACCGCGACCTCGGTCATGATGTTTATGACGTTCACCACCACCTTGACGCCGTCGCAGAGCGAACACCCGGTAGCCGATGTATTGCATCCGCCGTTTGATGTTCCCTTCCAGATATCAATGAAGGCCGCACTCGAGACACCGAAGGTCATAAGGAACAGGACCGGAGTGAGAAGAATCGATGTGATTTGTTTTTTCATGTTAATAACTTCGCTGGATAATTTGATTTACAGCGTTTTGCGCCGCCCCAAGCGCATCCACCGGCCTTTCTTTATCCGACACGACCGACTGGATCATCCGTGAGAAAATCGCTCTCACAGCGTCCTTGTCGCGTTCGTCCCATGATCGCGCGATGAGGGCCTGTCGCGCGAAGACGCTCAATGTGGGGTCATTCTGGTATTGATAAAGAAGTGAATTCAGTGCCGGAGGTTTTCCGGTTTGCGCGGTGTATTCGTTCGCGACGACAGCGTTCGTCGCAGTTTGAAGGATAAAATCCCATGCGATGGTCGGATACTTCGTCTGACGCGAAACGACATAACCCCAGTAGTCGGGAAACGCGACGGGCGTCACGGCGTTCTTCGGCTGGGGCATCGGAGCAATCTCGAGGTTCAAGTACGCGTTTCTCGCCTTAAGTTCGCGAAGTGACGAAGCGTAATCGAAGATCATCGCCGCCTTTCCCTGTCCGAATGCGTCTCTTGCGTTCTGCATCGAGTCGTTCCAGGTATATGCTTGTGAGTTCGGATCGGCGAACTGCGTATAGAAAGAAAGTGCCTGAATTCCGAGTTCTCCCGTGAAGAGCGGCGCGCCCTGATCGCCGATTCGGGATCCGTTCTGAAGCATGAGAAGCGAAAGGAGATCGGATGCGGAGGGAACGGTATTATCGCTCCCCCCGATTGCCGCTCCCGCCTGTGTTATCGCATTCTTTGCATCCTTCTTCACGAGTTTCGGTACGGCATTCAAAAAATCTTCCCAGCTTTGCCACGTTCCCGGGAGCGGAAGCCCCGCCTGATCGAAGAGGCCTCTGTTGTAGATAAGCGCAAGCGTGTCGATCGAGAGCGGCAAACCATATACGTTGTTTTGCCGGTAGAAATCCTGCGTGACGACCTGGGGGAAGAGCTGTTTCATCTGCAGTAAAGAGAACGATGCGGGGTTAACGGGCAGGATCTTGTTAATTTGCCGGGGCGCGTCGGTATTCCGAATCATAAAAATATCGGGACCCGCCCCTGCCGCGAGCGCATCAAGGAGCGCGGAGTTGTAATCGGAGGGACTCGAAAATCCTCGATAGGTTATCGTGACGTTCGGATATACGGTGGCGAAATTTTGAAGCGCGCCCGCGTACGCATTTTGATTGTCGTATATGCCCCAGACCGTAAGTGTCGCTTTCGTTTGATGCGGATCGTTCGTGGTGGTTCGGAGTCCGGGGATCACGCCCAAAATTACGAGCACGATTGCAACTACAACCGCCCCGCCCATCAGAAGAATTACTTTTTGAGAATGAGTGAGTGACATACTTTTAGAGACATACTATCCCGACCAGGGTGTCCCCTTTTTCGAGGTTCATAATTTTTACCCCCTGGGTCGCGCGGCTCAACACGCGGATATCTTTTAGATTCGCCCGGAGCGCCTGCCCCTTCGAAGAAAACGCGAGTACTCCCTCCACCTCGTCATCCACGATGTGTGCGCCGATCACGGGTCCCGTCTTTGGAGTGATCTTCGCGGTCTTGATCCCCGATCCGCCGCGACGCTGAAGTTTGTACTCTTTTATGGAGGTTTGTTTTGCAAATCCGTTTGCCATTACCGCGAGCACGCGAAGCGAAGTCTTACTTCCTTTTTCCAAATCTTCTTTTCTTATTATATCAAGTCCGCTTACCGTGTCCTGCTTCTTTAAGTTCAGCGCCCTGACCCCTGCGGCGCTTCTTCCCATACTCCGCACGTCTTTTTCTTTGAAACGGATAGCCTGCCCCATCGCGGTAACGAGTACGATCTGGTCGTCGCCGCTCGAAAGACGCACCCATTCGAGGAGGTCCTCTCTCTGCAGCTTGATCGCGATAATGCCGGTCTTTCGTACATTACCGAAATCTTCAAGCGGCGTGCGTTTGATGATGCCTTGTCGCGTCGTCATCACGAGGAAATGTTTTGTGCGCTCGCCCTTGTCTTCGATAAAATTCTGGGGATACGTCACGACCGCGCTCACCTTTTCGTTCGTGGGAATGTCGAGGAAGTTGTATACCGACTTGCCTTTTGCGGTGCGGCTCGCGACCGGCACCTCGTATACTTTTATCTGGAATACGCGTCCCTTGGTTGTGAAAAAAAGAATATTGTCGTGAGTATCGGCCGACAGCAGCTCATAGATTTGATCCTCTTCTTTGAGATCGAACCCGATAAGTCCTTTTCCTCCGCGTTTCTGGACGCGGAACGTTCCCGGCGGCATTCGTTTGATGTAGCCGTCTTCGGTAAGGGTGATAAGCGCTTCCTCCTTCGGAATCAGATCTTCTTCTTTGAACTCCTTGAGGCCGCTCGCAATTACGTTCGTCCGCCTCGGATCGGGGAAATTTTTCTTCAGTTCTTCGAGATCGTGTTTGATGATGCCGAGAATCCGCTTCGGTTCCTTGAGAATGAGTTTCAATTCCGCGATGAGTTTTTTCTTTTCCTTGAGTTCGTCTTCGAGTTTTTGCCGTTCGAGTGCCGCCAAGCTTTGAAGTTTCATCTCGAGAATTGCGTCCGCTTGTATGGGCGTGAGTTTAAAATTCTTTATCAGATTTTCGCGGGCGTTGTCCTTATCCTTCGACTTCTTGATGGTCGCAATAATCTTATCGATGACTCCCAGGGCTTTTACGAGGCCCTCCAAAATATGCGCACGCTCTTCCGCTTTTCTCAACTCGAATTCCGTGCGGCGTCGAATCACTATTTTCCGGTGATCGAGATACGCGCCAAGAATGTCTTTCAGGGAAAGAATCTCGGGCTTCAGTCCGTTCGTCAAGGCGAGCATGTTGTAATGGAAGTTCTTTTGAAGCTCCGTATATTCGAAAAGCTGGTTTAAGATGCGCTGTGCCCGCACGTCGCTTTTGAGCTCGATCACGATTCTGAGTCCGTCGCGGTCCGATTCGTCCCGCACGTCCTTGATGCCCTCAATCTTCTTTTCTTGCACCAGCTCGGCAATCTTCGTAATAAGCGTCGACTTGTTCACCTGGTAGGGGATTTCAGAGATGATGATCTGAAAACTGCCGCTCTTCCGCTCCTCAATCTCCGTCTTCCCTCTGGTCGTGATCGATCCTTTTCCCGTCGCATACGCCTCTTCGAGCGCGCGGCGATCGTAGATGATTCCGCCCGTCGGGAAGTCCGGTCCTTTTACGAACTGCATAAGTTCTTTCACGTCGCTCTCGGGGTGGTCCGCGAGATGCATTGTCGCGTCCGCGATCTCCACGAGATTGTGAGGAGGGATCGAGGTTGTCATGCCGACCGCGATGCCCACCGCGCCGTTCAGGAGAAGGTTCGGAAGTTTTGCGGGAAGAAACCCGGGTTCTTCCCGTGTCGCGTCGTAGTTCGGAACCCAGCCCACAGTTTCTTTTTCGATGTCGGTAAGAAGTTCCTCTGAAATTTTCGAGAGGCGCGCCTCGGTATAACGCATAGCGGCCTGATTGTCTCCATCGACTGAATTATGGACAAATATGCCGGAAGCTAAAGAAAAATTGTGATGGTGATCGACAGTGAAATCATACACACCTTCTCGTTCTTTAATTAGTTCAACCTTAACTACCTTATGATTTTTGTTTATTTCATAGAGTACAAGATTGGGGTCGCCGTTAAAATATTTTTTTATGCCCGTGGACCAACAAGTCGCTTTGCCATAGTTATATACCGCGCTCCGCACGTGCTCATAAAAGGCCTCGTTGAGCATATGATGGCGTTTTAGTACGATCCGACAAACGTTTAAGAATTTAACCTTGCCGGTGTTATTCGTGATCCTTTTTTTGTTTGCGGCGACTATTTTTTTATGAAAAATTTTCCTGTAATAAGGATCCGTCCAAAGCTTTTTCAGCGTCTCGGTCGCCCTTTTAGAAATTTCTGCTGTTGCTTCCGGGTTTTCTTGAAAGTAAGTTTTAGTTGCTTCGCTCAACGTGCGTCGCATGTGCTCGCGATAAACCGGATTCTTCCAATAAAGACGGTTCCGTTCCGCGAGTCTTTCCGAGTTTTTTTGACGATTCTCAGGGTTCGCCCAAAATTTTTCTCTCCCCACGGCGATTTTCCTTGCATATTCGGGGTTCTGATGCTGAAGATGGGTATGTTCATGGTGGATTTTCCAATGCGTACCCCAATCAACCCTTTTTATATTGTCAGGATTGTTATTGAGCTTGTTAAAATCAACGTGGTGTCTCACCCTACCAGTACTCTTCGGATATATTCTTGCCGTCAGATCATAGTTGTCTGCTAGGTGGTGTGCCGGCACCCACTCGTCATTTTTCGGCTGATACACCAATACATAACCTTCCCGACTCAAACGATCCTGCGAGGTAGACAATTTTTCGTATAGGGGCATAAGGCCTTCCCCATTCTTTAAGTCTTGCGCTTCGCGGTAAGATCCATCTTTTAGCATAAAACGATGATTAGGTGTGCAACGAATTTCTTCACCATTATCCAAAGATATCCTGACAAGCTCAGCGTTCTTTTTGGTAAGGCGTGGGTTCTTTATTTCCGCTATACAAATCAAACCAACTGAATTCACCGCATACGTATAATTCCTTTTCCCCCGTCGATATTCTTTTATAAGCTCTCCGAAATTTAGATTGCGTCCATCAGTCAGTTTAACTTCTGTGTCCTTGGTGAAACACCCCCAGTTTCCCTGTCCGTCGATCAAAGGATAGCGAAGGGAAAAGTCCTGCGCCATGCGCGCCATAGCGTCGTATACCGCCATGTCGCCGTGAGGGTGATAGCGTCCGAGCACCTCACCTACGACGTTCGCCGATTTTTTGAACTTCGCGCTATGAGTAAGGCCAGAGTCCCACATCGCCCAGAGAATTCTCCGTTGTACCGGCTTCAGGCCGTCCCGTACGTCGGGAAGTGCGCGTGAAACGATAACCGACATCGCGTAATCGAGATACGACTCGCGAAGTTCCTCGGTAATTTCACGCGGTTCTATTCGCTGGTTGGGAACGTTTGATTCCTCGGGTGGTTTTTTGTTTGGCATAGCGAAAATAAATTCGGTCTCGGAAGTATGATACTACGGCTTCTTCACTCCTGGAAGCTCCGGAAGCGGCGTGGGCGGAATCGGATCGGGTGTACTCGTGCCCTTCTCTTCGACCGGGGGTGTATTTTGTTTTTCGAGTTCGTACGAGTTTGTCTTCGAAAATGTATTTTTTGTCTTGTCCCAGAGCTCAACAATCGAGGTTCCCAAAGAACGGAATCCGTTTCCGACCTCATCTTCAAGGACTCCGAATCCGCGTCCCAAAATACCGAAAAATGAAGTTTCCGCCGCGGGCACGGGCACCTCTTCCTTTTGAGCCGGTTCCGCAACCTCCTTGGTCGAGGTCGTCACGGTCCCGGTAATACTATTACTATTATAGGAAGGGAAGGTAATGTTCAGATACACGACCCAGAGTATGACGACGAAAATCATGGAGACGCCCGAGAGGCCGATAAGCCATCGCTTTCTTGTTTTCAGGTCGGCATTTTGAAGCTCCCCGATAACGCGCTGGATCTTGAAAAAAAGCCCTCGCATCGCAGTTAGGATTTTTTCGGCGTAAGAGGATGAATCGCCATTGCCTTAGGCGACAAATCTTTTTTCTTAAATACAAACTTCTCCTCGGTATTCGTTTTCTCCTGCCCCAGCTCCTTCAAAAACGGTTTGTAGTGCTCCCCGAGCGAGGGAATAATGACACTCGGCTCGAGTTGGCGGACAAGTTTCGCCGCCGCCTCGATCGGAATAAACGGCTTGCCGCTTCCCGGAAGTATCAATACATCACACTCCTGGAGGAGTTCTTGAACTCTGGCCCCGGGCTCTTTCGCGCAGTACCCGAGGATACCGAACACTACATCGTCAAACACGATTCGGTATGCGGTTTTTTCTCCCTCCGTTTTTTCTTCGAGTGAGGCTCCCGCGATGTGGATCCCCTGTGCTTCGTACTCGCCTTGGTGGTCGATCCAAAAGCCGCCCTCTTCCGACGGTTGGGTTTTTGCGGGGCGCACGGTATTCAAAACCACCGTTGCTCCCTTGAAAGAGCGCTGGTTTACGGGGTCGATAAGCACGGTGAACTGCCCCGACTGGAGTTTGAAATAGTCGTCTCCCTGATATGTGATGATCATGATGTTATTTTTATTGTACCGTCTCTTCCCTTGCGTCGCAATCCGTTTTCGTGTTACCCTCCTTATCGTATGCAGATTATGAAGCCTGGAAATATGGCCGTGATCACCCAGCTCCTGAAGGACGAGCCTTCTCTTTTTACGACCCTCAAGATCGGAGATCTGATCCAGGGAACGGTGCTCGAGAAGGGATCGAAGATGTTGCTTGTCGATCTCGGCAAACACGGTACGGGAGTGGTATATCGCGGTGAGCTCCAGAACGCGAGGGAACTTGTGCGCGCTCTGAAGGCGGGCGATCCGGTTCACGCGAAGGTAATTGATATCGATAATGAAGACGGCTACGTGGAGCTCTCGCTCTCCGAGGCGGATAAGCAGCGCGCATGGGCCGAGGTACAGGAACTCAAAGAAAAAGAAGAAGTATTGAAGCTCAAGGTAAGCGGTTTCAATAAAGGAGGATTGATGGCCGACGTGCGTGGTCTTCCCGGATTTCTCCCCGTGTCCCAGCTCTCGAACGAGCACTATCCGAAGGTAGGCGTCGACGAAAAAGGAAAAATTCTTCAGGCGCTTCAGATGCTCGTGGGGCAGGAACTTGAGGTGAAGATTATCGACGTGAACTCGAGAACCAACAAACTTATTGTTTCGGAAAAAGCCGCCCAGGAATTAAGTGCGAAAGAACTCGCGGAACACTACAGCGTGGGACAGCTTATCGAAGGAGTGGTGTCGGGCGTCGCCGATTTCGGGGCGTTCGTGCGCTTTACCGATAACCCCGTGGTTGAGGGTTTCATCCACGTGTCGGAGATCGATCACCGCATTATTGATAATCCGAAAGAAGTGATGAAGATCGACGACATGGTGAAGGCGCAGATCGTCGACATCAAGAACGGCCGCATCTCGCTTTCCCTGAAGGCGCTTAAGGAAAACCCGTGGGAGAATGCGGAAAAGTTTTTCAAGGAAGGCGATGAAGTAAAAGGAACGGTCTACGCATTCACGCAGTTCGGCGCGCTCGTAAATCTCGAGCACGATCTTCAGGGTCAGGTGCACGTGACCGATTTCGGCGGCATCCCAGAGATGAAAAAAGAACTTATATCGGGAGAATCGAGGGCGTTTATCGTGCAATCGGTGAGAGCGGAAGAAAAAAGAATTACGCTGAAATTGAAGAGAGACTAAGTTTTTGGCAAACTCTCCGTATAGACGTTCCCGCACCGGGTGTCGGAATGCTCCTGCGGCATTCCGCACCCTACGCTCTCGGCTCGCGACTCCCTTCGGGAGACCAAGCTCGCTCGCCTGCGAGAG
>JAJYXD010000082.1 GCA_021791135.1 bacterium
GCTAATGCTCTTTCTTTCGACGTCGCTCGGACGAAATGAGTATATTTACACTCATTTCGCTCCTCGCTCGTCGAAAAAAGACTTAGCCAAGCGGCCCGGAGCGCCCGAGCTGAGGAAGAATGCGGTGCGAGAAGCTGGAAAACTTCCAGAATCATGATGGGTAACATATAATAATCTGGTGAAACCTTGGAAAATCATCATCCTTGTCCTTGTTGTCGTGCTCCTCTCTTGGGGGCTCGTGAGTTTGGAGGGATCAAAGAATGATATGGAACAACAGAAGAACGATCTTGAGCAGAAACTTAGCGGTCTTGAGGCGGAGAACACAAAGCTCAAAAGTGATATTGATTACTACGGAAATCCTGTTAATCTTTTGAAGGAACTGAAGAAACAGACGACGTATCGCGAGGAAGGGGAACGAGTGATAATCGTCGTCCCCGGCGCCTCCTCAAGCGCTTCCAGTTCACCTACAAGCACCCCGAAAGGAAACTAAAAAGCGGGTATGGTTTAGTGGTAGAATGCGACCTTCCCAAGGTTGAGACAGGAGTTCGATTCTCCTTACCCGCACCATAAAATAAAAGGAAGAAGAATCGAACAGCAAACCTTGATTTTCTGTCTATTTTATGTTATGTTAATTCTGAAGTCAGGGCAGTATAAATTGTTATAATACAACTATGACGGAAAGATTTTTCGAAGAGGAACTCACGGGGAATGTGGGAGGACAGAAATCGCAGGAGCGGACTTCTTACGAAGGAGTAGAAGACGCGAAATTCGTTGAGATCAAAGAAGGACTGGGAGAAGACGAAGGACAGAACGAAATCGAGAAGAATCCCGTCGAAAAGGACAAGTTCTTCTGGCTTCAAACGGGACAGAAAGATCTGATGACTCTTAATGTCGGGGATCTTACGAACTTGTCGGAGCAGCAGACCGTAGCCGCGGAAGATTTTGCGGAGATGTTACACAAAATCGGTCTTGGCGCCCATCGCGGAGGAGGCGGCGAACTCTCGGTCGATTTTACGGATATGGATTCGTTCCCTCATCTGGAAGAAGCGGATAAAAAAGAACTCGGGTACTTCAATCATGCCGCCGCCTTCCTTATAAAAGGAAACAAAGAAAAGGAAGGAGGAAAGCTTAAGATCGACATCAGAAATAATCTCCTTGAGGAAGGGTATAAAGCCAAGCGTGACATGGCTGCGAAGATTTTAACGAGGGCATTTGCTAAGAATATGAGAAAGTCGGAAAAGAGCAAAGGAGAGATAGAGAAAGCAATCGCGGATTATGAGGCCGCGGAACGCGCGAAAATCGATGCACGCGTGCGGGTAGCGCAATTTTTGAAATTTGGAAAAGAAGAAAAAGGCGATGATCGCGTCGTGGCGCGCACCATGCTTTCCGGGCTCAAGGGAAACGGGATACCGAAACTCATGAAAAATGATTTCTATCGGGAAATCTTCGCGATGAAAGGGAAAAAGAAAGAAACGGAGCGACTCTCCGAGGAGGCGATTCTCGATGCCCGCGCTCTTGAAGAACAAATGGAAAATTACAAGGCGATAGGCGAATTTCCGACATTTCGAGGAAAGTCCGCGGAACTCCTGGAGACTATCAGGGAACAGATAACGCAGATGCGGAGCAAGTACGGGGACGTCATAAATAAAGAAAAACTTCCCGATTATTTGAAGTAGCGCTTGACGCTCTTACGTCTCGCGCGTAGAGTTGCTCATAACACTCCCTTAGCCTAGTCGGGAAGTGTACTTTCGTGTATGAACACATTCGAACTTATCTCGAAAAACAAGCCGGCGGGGGATCAGCCGAAAGCGATCGAGGCGCTCACGGACGGAATCAAAAAGGGATACCGCGATCAGACGCTTCTCGGTGTCACGGGATCGGGGAAGACCTTCACGGTGGCGAACGTGATACAAAACGTGGGGAAACCGACACTTGTCATCGCGCACAACAAAACGCTTGCGGCGCAGCTCTGTAACGAGTTCCGCGAGCTTTTCCCGCATAACTCGGTGAACTACTTCGTCTCCTACTACGACTACTACCAGCCGGAGGCCTATCTTCCTTCGAGCGATACGTATATCGGGAAGGAAGCGATGGTAAACGACGAGATCGATAAGCTCCGTCATGCGGCGACTGCGGCGCTCCTCACGAGGAAAGACGTGATTGTCGTCGCCTCCGTTTCCTGCATCTACGGCCTCGGGAGCCCCGAAGCGTATGCCGAGAACATCTTTCATCTGAAACCGGGAGATACGGTTACGAGACAGGAGTTCGCGCGGAAACTCGTCGAGCTCCAATTCACAAGGACGAACTCCGACTTGAAACGAGGATCGTTTCGTCTCCGCGGGGATCACTGGGAAATCATGCCGCCTGATAGGGAGGTACTCTACGTATTCGAGACGAAGAATGACGTGATTCAAAACATCTTCGAGGTTGACCCCGTTAGAGGCCGCCCTGTCGAAGGCACGGCTACGGCCGCCTCGGGGCGACCTGCCTCTAACGGGGTGAAATCCAAAAAAGGTTTTCACTCTATTGAGGCACCCGAACTTCCCGAAGTGTACATCGCACCCGCAAAACACTTCATCACACCCGTTGAAGACAGGGAACGAGCTCTGAAGGCGATTCAAGCGGAACTCAAGGAACGGCTCAAGATATTCGAAAAAGAGAGAAAGTTTCTTGAGGCGGAGCGGATCGAACGAAGAACGAAGGCGGATATGGCGATGATACGCGAGGTTGGCTACTGCAACGGCATCGAGAACTACTCGCTTCACCTCTCGGGAAGAACAAAAGGAGAACCGCCCGCGACACTTCTCGACTACTTCCCCGAGGATTTTCTTACTATCATCGACGAGTCGCACGTGACCGTCCCGCAGATTCAGGGAATGTACGAAGGCGATGCGTCGCGTAAACGAACCCTGATCGAATTCGGATTCCGGCTCCCCTCCGCGGCGGACAATCGTCCGTTGAGGTTCAAGGAGTTCAAAGAACGAACGAATCAGACGATCTACACCTCCGCAACACCGGCGGAGTTCGAAAAGAAAAAGAGTACACAAATTGTGGAGCAGATTATCAGGCCTACGGGACTTGTGGATCCGCAGGTGACTATTCGTCCCGTACGGGGACAGATCGACGATCTCATTCCCCGAATACGGGAACGGGCCGAGGCGAAAGAACGGGTGCTCGTCACCACGCTTACGAAGAAGATGGCCGAGGACCTGAGCGGGTATCTTGAAGAATTGAAGGTAAGCGTTTCGTATCTCCACAGCGACGTCGAGACGCTCGATCGCATCAAAATTCTCACGAACTTGCGGAAAGGATCCGCGAAGGGAGGTTTTGATGTCTTGGTAGGCGTGAACCTCTTGAGGGAAGGGCTTGATCTTCCCGAGGTCTCGCTCGTCGCGATACTTGATGCCGATAAAGAAGGGTTCTTAAGAAGCGAGACGTCCTTGATTCAGACGATAGGGCGCGCGGCGCGAAACGTACGGGGAGAAGTTCTTCTCTATGCGGACACCATCACAGGCTCCATCAAGCGCGCGGTCGCGGAGACCGAACGGCGAAGAGTCATCCAGCTTGCGTATAACAAGGCGCACAAGATTACGCCAAAGACAATTGAGAAAGAGATTAAGGACATTCTTCCCGTAGACGAAATTCTCGCACTTGAGACGAAAGTTATCCCCAAGTCCAAGACAAGCATCGAAAAGCTCATCCAGGAGAAGGAGCGGGAGATGAAAAAAGCCGCTGAAGCACTCGATTTCGAGCTTGCGGCCATCTTACGGGACGAGTTGAGACTGCTCCAAGGAAAAATAGGGAAGCAGTCAAGTATTCCGAAAAAGAAACGGGCGGTATAATACCAGTATGCGTATCACTATCAAAGGCGTGCGTGTGGATCTTTCTCCCGCGCTCAAGGAGTTTGTGCGGAAAAAAGTAAGCGCCCTCGGCCGCTTCCTCAAACGGTTCGACAGGAACGACAGCGTGACCGCGGAGGTGGAAATCGAGCGCACGACGGAACACCATCGCCACGGCGAGATCTATCACGCCTCGGTGGACATCGATCTCCCGGGAAAGAAAATACGGGCCGAGGAAGAAAGCAGCGATCTCCTCGCGGCCATAGAAATTGCGAAAGACAAGGCGAAGAAAGATATTCAAAAACACAAAGAGAAGGTTGTGGAAAAGAACAAGAGAAATTCCAAGAGAGCAAAACGAGTAGGGAAGTAATAGCGAGATAACTTTCTTTCCCCTCGTCAGCTCGCGTTCCGCTCGATATGCCTTCTCCTCGCTCATCCTCGGAAATAGAGGGTTTGCACAACTCAACCTCCGCTTCGCTTCGGGATTCGTACAGTGTGCAACTCCCTCATTTC
>JAJYXD010000085.1:0-823 GCA_021791135.1 bacterium
CGAGTGATGGTCAATTGTCCCCAAAACATGAACGACGCCCAAAAAGAACGTCGTCGTTTAATAAAAATGGTGGCTTGGAGAGGAAGAAACACTCTCCTTTTTATCTTTATCCCAATACCCAGCCAGTACCTAAACAAAGATAATTTGATCCTGGAGTTCTTGTTTTTGGCGTTTTTCCAGAATCCTTTTTTTTCGCTGCGTAGTCCGCGAAGGGAAGTAACCAAGAAAAAGATTATCCCGTAGGCAGTTTCTTGATTTTTAGCCACCAAACCTCCGCAGACCCTGCCTTGTGTCCCCTTTTTAAGGAAACGGGGTAGAGCCAGCGGAAGTTCTTTATTTCAAGTTGCCCTGATGTGTTGTACTCCTTTTCCCTTATAATCGTCAAGCCAAACAGGACTTTCGAACCGTCCTCAAAATATCACATATGTGATATTTTGAGGACACTGCTACTCGCTGTGTTGTTCGATAATAATAGGGGTTTGGTTTTTCTCCTGTCCCACAAGATATCCTACTCCGAAACTGGTGAGGAAAAGGAGTATCAATCCTCCCCAGAAGATGACCCAGGCACGATTGAACTTGAACCATACTCCTATTGACCCCGTTAGAGATCGCGCCCACCCTCCTGTTTTTGAAGACGATTTTTTGAAGAAATACATAGATGAATTATAGAACTTGCTTAACTATTATAATGGTGTGGCGGGCTATCTCTAACGGGGTTGACCCCATGCGATCTTTCATGTAGTATTTATTGTACAAAAAGGGTTTTTTGCTCACAATTGTGGGCTTAAAATTTGAACAATCATGGCACATACAAAAGCAAAAG
>JAJYXD010000085.1:833-4331 GCA_021791135.1 bacterium
TCTACCAAGTTAGGAAGGGAATCCGAGTCCAAACGACTCGGCGTGAAGCTGTTTGACGGCGAGATCGCGAAACCGGGCAATATCTTGATCCGCCAGCGCGGCACGAAGTACTATCCCGGCATGAACGTGAGACAAGGCAGTGACGACACGCTTTATGCGGTAAAAAACGGAACGGTGAAGTTCACGACGAGATTGAAGAAAAATTTCAACGGTTCCTCCAAAAAGGTAAAAGTAGTGAACGTCCTCGAGAAATAAAAAGCGCCCCGAAGGGTGCTTTTTATTTCTCTTTGTGCATTTCGGCGGGTTCCACTTGAATGTTTATTTCCGTTTTTATCCCCTCTCCGAAATCGATGACGGCGATATGAGTACCGAGCGTCTTGATCGACTTCTCGAGCACTGGTTTTCCATGCGCGATCTTTTCCTTTTTCAACTCTTCCTCGATATCTTTCTTGCTCACTGATCCGAAAACCGACTCGTGCTCGCCCGTTTTCACGGTGAAGTACAATGTTTTTCCTTCAATCTTCTTTGCCTCCTCGCGAAGCGACGCGACAAGCGCCTCATGTTCTGCGGCCGCTTTTTTCTTCCGGGCTTCAAGCTTCGCAAGCGCATCCTGGGTGGCGAGCATCGCAAGTTCTTTCGGAATCAGAAGATTTCGCGCATAACCGTCCGAGACATCCTTCACTTCGAACTTTCTCCCCACCCCGCGAACATCTTGTAACAGAATGATTTTCATAAATTGAAAATTACTTTCCTATCTCTTGTTTTATGACCTCCATCGCCTTGTCGTACTGCGGATCTTTCCCATCCTTCGTGTTATCTCCCGAGAGTTTTACCTCGATATCGGGATCAAGTCCTTTTTTGTTGATCTGACGTCCTTTCGGAGTAAGCCACTCCGCGATCGAAACCTTCATCGATGATCCGTCTTTCAAATACTCGACTTCCTGCACGCTCCCTTTTCCAAAGGTCTTTTCTCCCACGAGTTTGATGCCGCGCTGATCCTGAAGCGCACCGGCGAGAATCTCCGAAGCGGATGCGGAGCCGCCGTCCACAAGTACGACGACTGGCAGATTCAAGAACGCCTGATTTCCGTTCGCACGAAGCAGATTTTCATCGCCCGAGCGAAGTTTCTCGCGTACGACGACATCTCCCCGCTTCAAGAACCATCCCGCGAGATCGTGAGCGACTTCAAGATATCCTCCCGGATCGTTCCGAAGATCGAGCACCATTCCCTTCGTGCCCTGAACGAGCGCCGAGAACGCCGCTTCATAAAACGCCGAGGGGGCGTTTCCGTTGAAGTTATAAAGCTGGAAGTAAGCGATATCCCCGTCGACCATCTTCCAGTCGAGCGTCGGCACCGAGATCGTCGCGCGCACCACCTCGATTTCTTTCGCTTCCTTCCATGCGTCGCGGGCGATAAGAAGCTTTACCTTCGTGCCAATAGGACCGCGTATCAGTCTGACCGCCTCGTCCACGGTGAGATTGCTTGCAATCGTATCATCGATCTTTAATATCTTGTCTCCCGCTTTGAGTCCCGCTCTTTCCGCAGGATTGTCTTTCATGGGAGCCACGATCGCGAGCTCTCCGTTCCGCATGCCGATCTCCGCGCCGATACCGCCGAAGTTCCCGCTTAAGTCCTCCTCGAATTTTTTCGCATCGCTCGGCGGGAAGAACACCGTATACGGATCACCCGTCGATTGCACCGCGCCCTTAATCGCACCGTACAAGATATCCTGATCGCTTACGTCCTTGATTCCGTAATAGTTCCCCTTGAGCGTCTGAATCGCATCGCCGAAAAGCGAGAAATCGACGTCGCCGAGGATTCCCTGCTCGAGCTTCGGTGAGACGAGTTCGGCATTCGCTTTCTTCGAGTATCCCATCTGAAATCCTCCGTAAAAAATGCCGATTGCGATAAGCACCGCAAGTAAAATGAGTGATATCTTTTTCTTACCGTTATTTTCCATCACTTCATTAAAGATGAAAAAATCAGAAAAGGCAAAAGGGAAATGAATTATCTCCGCGCCGCGTTCCCCCGAACGAGGGGAAGACTTGGGCCTTGTCGGCCCGGAGCGCCCGAGTGAGGGGAGTGCGACGCGGAGATGTGGCTGAAAGTTCGAAAAGTATCGTACTCCGCGCCTTCTCTCAAAAGGCGCGATTCTACAAGTTCCAACGATTCGGCGCGATAGGATCGATGAACGGGGACGCGGAGTGGCGGAAGACTTCGGACCGGCATGGATTCGAAACGAGCGAGCGTGAGATGCTATTCATGAATCCTAACTGGTATTCGATGACATTCTAACATACAATACTATTACTACATGAACGAAAGCGTTCAAAAAGACTATCTCGAATCGCTTAAACAGAGAAAAAAAGAAAGCCACGTCTACAAAAAATACCAGATGACGGGACTTATGCTTGCGGAAATCTTGAGCGATAACGCACACAAGGCGCTGTATATCAAACTCGCGAAAGAACACGACGAAGAGAAGCTCATCCGACTCGCGAGAGATATCGCGGAGAAAAAGAACGTAAGAAACAAAGGCGCGTACTTCATGAAGATGCTTTTCGATGGAACAACCGATTCTTCTCATCACCAATAAGAAGGAAGAAACGTTTTTGAGAGAAAAAACGGTTCCCTTCAATTTCGCCGCGCATTCGTTCAAGGAAACGCAGGAGCTCGTGAAGTCCATGCGGGAGACGATGAAAAAAGCGGACGGCGTGGGACTAAGCGCGAATCAGATAGGACTCACCTACCGTATGTTCGTGGCGCAGGTACACGACAGCCAAGGGCAGATGAAGTTCTATGCGATCTTCAACCCAGAAATTTTGAAGCAGTCGAAAGAATCGGAGATGATTGACGAGGGATGTTTGAGCGTCCCTCTGAAGTTCGGTCCGGTCGAACGACATTACCGCGTTACGCTCACCGGGTTCGACATGCGGGGCAAGAAACTCAAGATTAACGCCTGGGGACTTCTCGCGCGAGTATTCCAGCACGAGGTGGATCATCTGAATGGAAAACTTTTCGTAGACAAGGCAAAATTGCTGCACGACGTCAAGGAAACGCAAAACACGGCATCATGAACTACGTTTTCTTCGGCACGCCGCGCTTTGCGGAAGTCGTTCTCAAAAAACTTATCGAAGAAGGGATGCCGCCGTCCTTCGTCGTCACGAATCCCGATCGGCCCTTGGGGAGGAAACATATTCTCACGCCTCCTCCCGCAAAGGTAGTGGCGGAAGAGCATCATATTCCCGTATTTCATCCTGAAACTCTCTCCGATTTGAAGTCCGAGATTCGAAATGCGGATTTCGCCGTCCTCGCTTCCTACGGGAAGATAATTCCGAAGGAAATCATCGACCTCTTTCCCAAGGGAATTATCGTGGTACACGGATCCCTTCTCCCGAGGTACCGGGGTGCGACGCCGATTCAGACCGCGCTCTTGAACGGCGACCCGACAACCGGCATCACGCTCCTTCTTATGGATGAACAGGTAGATCACGGGA
>JAJYXD010000001.1 GCA_021791135.1 bacterium
GGGAGACCGTCCCCGACGGCTTCACGCAAGTGACCGCGAGCGATTGATTAATGCCGAACCGCTTCGCATATTCCTTGTTCGTCTCAACCGCAATATCGCGCATCTTCGCAAAGGTCCTCTCGTTCCTGACCGCGGGAGAGTCCCACTGCCCCGTGATCGAGACACCCAGGAGACGCTCTTCCTCACAGTTCTCTTTCCATTCCTTCGAGAGGTACGGGAAGTTGGTAAGCGCCGATTGGTAGGTACCGAGGATTGCCGCAAGATGAGCTTTTCGCACAAGTGTTTCTTCGGTATCCTCCGCTCGTGCTACTACCTCCGTAAGATTGCAGAACTGCTTCGATCTGAGGATAATCTCGCCGCACGGGTTGCATCCGACCGTTGTCGCGTGTTCTCCCATCTTTTTCAGACGGCGCTCCGGAATCTGGGACGCGAGCGATCCGCGATTGAAGATGCCGCGCTCTCCGCTGCCGCTCTTCGCGAGCGCAATCCATTCTTCCAGAAACTCCGTCGCGGAAGGCTTCTCATTATAAACCGCCGAGTTGTTCGCCATGCTCCGATGGGGTTCCGTCACGTAAAACTGCCCGAACTTCGCCATCTGCATCTCCCTGTCGTCGAGATCAGAGAGAGAGATAAGCGCGGTGCGCCTTACTCCTCCCATCACAACCACTTCTCCGATCTTACAGACAATATCGTGGACGTCGATCGGATCGAGACGCTTCCCCTGTTTCGAAATAATTTTTCTCTTCGCAAAATCAAGCGCGGCTCGAAGCGGCTCGGGACCGGAACTTCTTCCTCCCATTGTTTTCAGGCGCGCGCCCTGCGGCCGCAATTTTGAAAAATCGAACTCCACATCTTTTCCTTCGAACCACGTCTCCACTCCGTGTACGAACGCATCCGCCCACCCTTCTTTACTGTCTTCCACGACGTACGCCGAAAGTTTTTTTCCGGTTTGTTTTTTTATCTGCGGGAACATCTGCACCGTCTGTTGCTCCACGGAAAATCCGACACCTGCGCCGCACATCGAAAGATACATGATCTCTCCCAAATCACGCGGCGACGACGGAGCGATGTACGAACAGTTGTATCCGGCAACATTCGTCGCGCGCGCGGCGCTTCCGGCACTCCATAAGAGCCGCATTGAGGGCATGACTTCCTGATGCAGAATCACTTCGCGCAGTTCCGCCTGTTCCGCGTCGGTGATCTTGTCTCCAAGATTCTCTTTCATGAACGCGAGGTATCTGTCCACCGCTTCAATCCAAGTTTCACGTCGTCCTTCTTCGTCCATCCATCGCGAGTACGATCGATAGAACACGAATTCGCCCAGCGGATTCCGAAAATATTTTTTACTCTCGGTCGCAAGCTGCTTCACGTGCACCGGAATCTCCCGTTTCCGTTCACGAATACGCGCGCGCTCTTCGCGATACAAGATGTACGCCTTTGCGGTCTTCGGATAATCCTCTTTGATAAGTTGCGTCTCAACGATGTCCTGAATTTCTTCGATTCCCAACATATGATGCGCCGGATATTTCTTTCCGAGTTCTTTCACAACGCCCGCGGATACTTTTTCCGCGTCTTTTTCGTCTCCTTCCTCCGCCGCCTGCATGGCTTTGCGGATTGCGCTTGTGATGCGACCCTGATCAAACGGAACGATATGACCCTCGCGCTTCTTCACTGACTTGAACGACATTAATGTGTGAGAAATTAGAAATAAAAGAATCGACGCTTTCATTGTAGGGGGTTCCTTGTTTTGCGCAACGGTGGATAAGTACCCCATAACGTAAAAAAATACCGCCTTTGTCCACTGCTTTCCCGAACTGTCGGAAAAAAAACACAAACCAAGAAAAATGTGGTTGATCCCGTTAGAGATCACGCCCGCGCTTGCGCGCCCGAAGGGCCCTTGGGGCGGGCGATCTCTAACGGGACAGGTTTTCCCCGACTTTTTCCTTCTATTACACCTTCGTTACACAAAAAGGCCACGTCTTTCCACGCGGCCTCTTTCTTTTCACGCCTTGCTTCTAAAACCTTATTTCTTTTTCTTTCTTAAAAACGCCGGAATTTCCCAGGGCTCCGTTTTTTCAATCTTTGGAAGACCTTGTTTTTGGCTTTTTACCTTCTCTTCTTCTCCTCTCTCCTCCAGCTCTCTCTCCTCCATTTCTTCCATAAAGGAAGTGGGAGTTTTAACCTCCCTCTTGGGCGCCTCGACGGACATAAAAAGCGAGGGGGTGTTCTGCGGCATACGGCTCGAGAACACGCCGTTAAAACCCGTCGCAATCACCGTCACTTTGATAGCCTTATCCTTGAGTGTCCGATCGTGGTATGCGCCGAATATCACTCGCGCGTTGGAATCGAGATTCGAAGATATTACCTTCGCGATGTCCTGGACTTCCGTCATAAGAAGATCCCTGCTTCCCGCAATCGAGAAGAGCACGCCTTTCGCGCCTTCAAGCGAAACCTCAAGGAGCGGGGAGTTAATCGCGGCACCCACCGCTTTCATTCCCCTGTCCTGTCCAGACGCCACGCCGATGCCGATCAGGGTCGTTCCCGAATCTCTCAATACCGTCTTGATATCGGCGAAGTCGACGTTGATGATGCCGGGCATGTTAATGAGCTCCGCGATCGCACGCACGGCTTGTTTTAAAATTTCATCGATAAACGCGAACGCCTTCATGATCGGCGTATCTTTCTCGATAAGCGTAAAGATCCGATCGTTCGGAATCACCACCAACGCATCCACTTTTTCCTTCAAACGATTCACGCCGTCCTGCGCGACCGCCATGCGCTGCGCTCCTTCGAATCCGAACGGCTTCGTAACGACCGCAAGCGTAAGAATCCCTTTCTCTTTTGCAATCTCGGCGATGACCGGCGCCGCGCCGGTACCCGTACCTCCGCCCATTCCTGCGGTGATGAATACGATATCGGCTCCTTCGAGCGCTTCTCCGATTTCGGATCGATTTTCTTCGGCTGCTTGTTTTCCTATCTCGGGATTCATTCCGGCTCCCAAACCGCGTGTCAGCGCCTTTCCTATATATAATTTCTTCTGTGCGGTTGCGTAATCGAGATCCTGCGCGTCGGTGTTGATTGCGATGAACTCGACGCCGCGAGGACGTTCTCCATTCATCATGCGAGAGACCGCATTCGAACCGCCGCCGCCCACGCCCACCACTTTAATGATCGTGGTGCCGCTCGTTTTCCCCGGTTTCGGAGACGTGTTTTTCTTCGACTTCACACGCTGCGTTCTCGATCGCTTTTTCGATTTTTTTTTCTTCATAATCAAGTTTTGTTCCCGCTACGGGAGGAAATTTTTGAGAAAACCTTTTATTGCTCCCATACCGACCGCCGCTTCTTTATTTTCGGCGTTTCCCCAAAGTACAAGCCCTACCGCAACCGCAAACTCCGGATCATCGAGTATTTCTTTGTGCGTCGGATTCATCACGTCGAACTCGTTCAAGTCCGGAAATCCTATCTGGACCGGGAGCCGAAGTTCCCGCTTCACGAGTTCCGCCATGCCCGCCATCTTGACTCCGCCGCCCGTCACCACCACGCCTGCCGGCAACTGTATATCTCTCCCTACAAGCTTCAGTTCATTATTCACACAATCAAGAATTTCCGCAAGCCGCACTTCTATGATTTCCGCAAGAAAACGGCGCGATACTTCTCCCTCAAGCCGGGGGTTGATCTCGGAAAGCGGGATCGTTTCTTTTCTTCCGATATCTCCCGCGAGCGCGGAACCGTACGCAGTTTTCAGTTTTTCGGCGGTTTCCACGGAAACCTTGAGACCGATCGCAATATCGTTCGTCACATACGCCGCCCCGAGCGGCAAACTCTTTACGTGAAGCACCTTCCCTTCTTCGTATACCGCGATGGTCGTGGTCCCGGCGCCGAAATCCACCATCACCGCACCGAGTTCTCTCTGTTTCTTCGTAAGTACCGCACGCGCCGCGGCAAGCGGATTGAAGATGAGCCCACCAATTCCGATGCCCGCGCGTTCCAGCACCTTAATCAAAGGATTTACCTGCGGCATGAATCCTTCGACAATCATCGTCGAAACCTCAAGACGACTTCCCGTCATACCCAAGGGATCTTTGATGTCGCCGACATCGTCCACAAAGTACTCCTTCACGATATTGTGAAGCACGACCGAATTCGACATCAGCTTCACCGCGCGCGAGGCCTGCGTGACGCGATCGAGATCTTCCTGCTGAATTTCCCTGTCGGCGCGCGAAACCGCCGCAACGCCTTTTGAAATTTTCGCTTTCACCTGCTCGCTGTTTACGTTTACAAAAACATTCTGGG
>JAJYXD010000075.1 GCA_021791135.1 bacterium
TACGCGGCAATCAATGCTAAAACGATAATGAGCCAAAGCGGCATTTCAATGATTATATTATATCACAACTTCAAAAAAATGCAACTACCGGACCACCTCGGACATCCACTCCTTGTAGGCGTGGTTAATACGACGCACATCGACGGCCCCGATAAAGGGCGTGACATAGGCATGATTTTGCATGATTAGATCTTCAATCGGCTGCAGTTTCGATTCGAGCGTCTTAATGAGAACACCGGCTTCCTGGTCCTCCTTGATCTCCCCTTCCCAGCGATAGACCGACTGAATCGGCCATACGTTGACGCAAGAGGCCATGTGATGTTCGATGACCAGCTTCGCAAGTTTCTTTCCTTCTTCTTCGTTTTTACACGTAGTGTAGATGAGAACCATAATACGTAAGAAACTTATTCGACCTTTTTTAGTTACCGTTTACTACCGACTATTTACTATTAAGTTCTAAATGAGGGGCTCCGGAGTATCGTTCGCACCGGCTGCTTGCGGCTTGCCCGTGATCGCCGCTTTTTCCTGAGCGCTTCGGAAGATTCCTTCTTCCTCTTCCGCGATGAGTCGTTTTGCCGCATCCGCGGAGATCGAATATTTCTCGCGCGAACGGGCGATAATTTCTTCCTTATACGAAGGATGCGTCGGCGGAAGCACTTTCAGGGTCTCGGCGGAGAAAGGATCATATGTCTCGCCGTCGATCGTCATCTTGATATAAATCTGCCCCATACCGAGGTTAATCATATCCTTGACGTCGAAGATGGGCGCCATCTCCGGTTTCAGCTTCACGGCATCCTCACCGCCCACGCGGAAGATAATAATTGTTCCGGTATTCCCGAGTACGGCCGCCTCCACCTTCGGCAAAAGCTGACCCACATACTGATGCGCTACCGTGAGACACAATCCGTATTTGCGCGCCTCCGAGAGGAGGTTCTCGAACGTGTCCGTCACGAGGTTTTGAAACTCGTCCACATATACGTAATAGTCATGCCGCTCGGAACTCGGAAGCGCGGCACGGGCCATGCCGGCCTGTTTGATCTTTGTAATGA
Source organism: bacterium (assembly GCA_021791135.1). Taxonomy (GTDB): domain Bacteria; phylum Patescibacteriota; class Minisyncoccia; order UBA6257; family GWB1-50-10; genus JAKAHD01. Next base: position 1,050 of record JAJYXD010000075.1, read on the forward strand.
ACATCGATCCGAAAAAGCTCGAGTTTTCTTCTCCGATCTTCCCTTTCGAAAGATTGATGAGAATGATCTTCTTTTCCTGCATCAATTCTTCGAGCTTCACTTTGTTTTCCTTCTGTCCGAAGATGTTTCGAAGCATCGGATCCGAAAGGAACTGTCCGAGTTTGTTCACGAGCGGGATGATGGCCTCCGTGTCGAACTTCTCCGACCAGTCGGCGAACTCGATCGCCCAGAAGCGTTTCACCATGTCGTCTTCGATATACTCCACCACCTTCTGGCGGTAATTTCTGTCGGTCAACATCGAGATCATACCGCGCATAGTGGCATGCGGATAATCGAGAAGCGCGAGACAGGTAAAGCGGAATACGTGTTCGAGACGCGGCGTCCAGTTCGCGCCGAACTGCTTTTCCATAACCTCGATTAATCCCTGGGTAAGTTGGTGCTTGAAGGAAGGATCGATATTCGCAAGCGGATTGAAGGATACGGGGTAACTGATATCGGAGGGATCGATAACACACACGTCGTCGATGCGCTCTTTGGGAATGAAGGGAAGGATGTCGTCGATCGTTTCGCCGTGAGGATCGATAAGACAGAGTCCGTGACCGTACGCGATATCCTGACGGGTAAAGAGCTCGAGCAGTTTCGATTTCCCGACGCCGCTTTTTCCTATGATGTAGGCATGTCTTCTCCTATCAACGCGTTTGATCCCGAAAATAAAATTCTTTCGCTCGAGTGCGGCGACATAATTGGTCCTTCCGATAAACGACACGTCTTTCGGATCGATCTGTCCATAAATCGGCAGCTCCGGCGGAGGAGGAGCGTACTTAATGATCTGCAGTTTTGATTCGCGAGCCATGTTTTATGAGTTATTTTTTACTCCAACGCTTCTAACTCCCTTAAAAACGCTTCGTATGTTTCGAGCATTTCTTCCCCTTCTTTTTTCGAGATTTCGAAACCGGGCGTATGTACGAGCTGATTTCTTATTTTATGCGCTCTCCAAAGATCTTCGATCGTCTCGAGCTCCTCGAGATCGAGTTTCTGAAGCCGCTCCGCCATATGTTCGCCGGGGAGTCCCATGGTCTGCAACACCGAATCGACGAGATTGTCCGCCGCAATCACGCCGAGCTTCATCGAGTGCGGCGGAGCGCTCACCGCATCTTTCTTAATTTTATCCCAGTAACTTCTTACGCGCACCCGGTCGACGGGAAATACCTTTTTCTCTCTTTCTTTCGTCCTGCCCCGGAAGTCCATCTCAAGATTGGGGCGGAACTTCCAACCTTCCCAAAGCGCGACACCGAACGCGACGAAGAGAAGTATATCGAGAACGATAATCACCACCCGCGCGACGGAGAAGAGCCCCTCCCAAGGGAAGTTGGCGAAAAAATTGACGATGCCGGAAATGAAATCCATATGCAGCTATTTGAACCGTTCCACTTCTTCCTCCCCGCCGAAGATCGCGAGACCGGCGGGAGGACCCGTTCTCTTGCTTTCCAAGTGACGAAGGTGCGGCTCGGTCAAAACATTTGTCGTAGGCACGTGAAAAAGCGAGGCGAGGCACTCCGTGTTCATCTTGATGAATCGCGAGGGCTTGTTCCAGTTGAAGAAATACGAGGTCAGGATGCGGCCCATAATCGTCTCGGGAGGAATCGTACGATGCCGATACATATGAAGAAGCCGCGCCTTGCGATACTCGCCGCGCGTTCTCGGAAATACGTAGGGACTGTTCCAGATTCTCGTACGGGTGCTCAATGCGTAGTTTTGAATGAACGAGTTCAAATCAAGCGCTCCGTACTGGTTGAACGACCCCACGATTCCTCTTCGGGCAAAGCTGTCGTAGAACGTCGATTTCGGAGAAAGGTAAACGAAACGGATAATGGTATCGAACGCGGGCTTCGAGAGATTTTTTTCTATCGCCTTCAAGACGTCGGTCTGTCCCGGCGAGCGCATAATGAACGACTCGAACTCTTGTTCTTCTCCCTGCGGCGTCGTGAATTTTTTCTTTTTCGTCTCCGGCTCCCTCATTTTTCTCACGTCCTCTTCCCACTTCTCCGCCCACTCCTGGGATGCCGCGGGAGCGGCCAGTATCTGAACTCCCACTACCTCCCCCTTTCCAAGTTTTGCAAACACCTCGAGAAAGGTTGAGATGGGGTCGAACTTTTTTTCATCGGCTTCGCTCTCGAAATCGACATAGGACTTCACCGGGTAATATTCTTCCTTCACGAGCAGCATCTCGCTGCCCCACATATCCAGTCCTTTTTCGTATATGTCGCGTACGGTCTCGGGAATTTTTTCATTCATGTAATCCGGGACCTCCACGAAATCGAGATCGGGATAATACGAGAAAAAGGCCGCCTCAACGAGACCTCTCAAACGCGCATACGTGCGGATATAAAAATGAGTCTCACCCTCGAAGGATACCATCTCAAAGGCAAACCACCGGGTCACCTCGCCGTCTTTATATTTCTCCTCGAGGTCGTTCGCGGAGTTTCGGAAGGTATGAATCGCGGCGAACACCTGCTCCATGGCCTGCGGACTTTTCTCGACGTGCCGCGGCATACGAAGTTCGAGTGTCACCCACTTAATGTCGTGCATGAATACCTCCTGCCGCCAGTGGAGCCACGTGCCGTTCGCGATGGGGGCGATGATAAGAAACACCCATAGCCACCAGGTACTTTTCAAAAAATAAAGGATCGCGTCCCACAGCCCGAAATACGGGACGAGGAAGAATCCCCCTATCGCCATAAAGAAGAGGATGATCCACACCTCTTCTTTACTGAAGAGTTCTTCAAGAAAAGTACCTATTTCCCGAAGCAAATGATCAAGCATTTTCCCCTTTATTGTAACGTGTTTGAGGAGAAAAGAAAAACCGCGGGCTCATCCCGTGGTTTTTGTTATGCTTCCCTTATTTTATAACGTCCGTCATCGAGCCGTTTGAAATGGCGCCGATTCTGGAGATTCAGAAGAATGGTGTTTTCTTTCAAAAAACGCTGCTGATTCACCAGGCTCACCACCTCGGTCGAGTGAAGAGGACCATGCGTCGTGAGAAGCCGCGCAATCACCTCGCGCACCGTACCCGCCTCGAATCCGTTCTCGCGAAGGGCGTACACGCCGCGTCCCACGAGTACGAACCTCTTGTCTTTGATTAGGTCGTGATGAA
>JAJYXD010000006.1 GCA_021791135.1 bacterium
TCTGGAAGAACTGAAACTTCATATCGGCGAACCGACGGCGGAAGAGATAAAGATTGCGGTAGGCGAAGCGGTGCCTCAAAGCGAACGCCTTGATCTCGTGATTCGCGGGCGCGATGCGACAACCGGACTTCCCCGGGAAGCGGTGATACGCGATACGCAGGTACGCTACTGGCTCACGAAGCCCTTGAAACAAGTCATCGAAACACTGAAGGAACTTATCGACATTACCCCGCCCGAACTTGTTGGCGATATCTACAAAAACGGTATCTATCTCTCGGGAGGGGGGAGCATGCTTCGGGGCGTCGAACAGCTCTTCGAGAAAGAAATCGGCGTCAAGGTGCACCTCGTGGACGAGCCGCTTCTCTGCGTAGTAAGAGGAACGGGGCTCATTACGGAGAACATGGAGCAGTATAAGAATATTTTGGATACGTTTTCCAACTCGAAGGTAGTGTTATGAATCCCTCACATAACATGCATTACGTTCGTATGTCTCAAGAAAAGAGATCGTCTGGTCAGCACGCCTCGGGTTTATGCCGCATCAGGAATTGGATGCGGCACGGCTTGATGCGTGTTATGTGAGGGATGAAGTCATTCAGGATTTTCGTTGCCACGGCGATATGTATACTTATCGCCATCATTCTTTTTGTATGGCGCGTCCCGTTCGTCAGATTTTTCTCGAACATACGGGTAGCCCTCGTGGGATCGACCGATCCTTCTTTTGACTATCGCTCGTTCGAAAAGCTGCATCTCGAGTATCAGGCCCTTTCGGCGAAATGCGCCACCTCAACATTCGTCTCGGATTCCTCGGCCGTGTCCGGTAAGTATCGCGTGAAAGAGGTGAAAGTGTTTTCTCTTTACCCTTTCAACGATTATGCCTCGGTTTCCATAAACGCAGGATCGGATGACGGGTTGAAGGAAGGGATGCCGGTACTCGCGGCTCCCGAAGTTCTTTTAGGGAAGATTAAAACCGTATCGAGAACGAAGAGCGAAGTTCAGACGATATTCGATCCTTCGTGGAAGAGCACCGTCTCCGTGGGGACGGGACGCATCAAAGCCGTTCTAATCGGCGGTGCGGCTCCTTATGTCGATCTGCTGCCCAAAAACGCCTCGACAACTCCGGGGGATGTCGTGTTGAACCTCGCGCCGGAGTTTCCCATAGATCTTTTTCTCGGGAAGGCCGAAGATGTTCGGGAGGGAAGCAATGCGCTTTGGCTTCGCGCCACGATTAACCCGCTTTTCAGATTCGAAGACATCGATCGTGTGCTCGTCGTGATGAACTTCCCCTGATGGACCATGCATTACAAATTTCCCATCGCTTGTGCGCTACTCACACTTACTCTTCTTCTTGAAGGAACGCGCATGTTTCAGATCTCGGGAATAGTACCCAATCTGATCCTTATTTTTTTCGGCGTGCTCGTTACCGCCACAGTATTCGGAGAACGGTCTCCGTTCTGGGTGCTTCTCGCGCTTCTTGGTATTTCCATGCTTTTGTATTCGTTCCTTTTTCGTTTTTGGATCGAACCGGTCGTGATACTATCGCTCATCATCCTCGGAATGTACGTACTTCGCCGAAAACTCGTCGGTACGCCGTTTCTCGATTTTCTGATTTTTATCGTCTCAGGAACACTTCTTTTCTTCGGAGTACGCGCCGCGCTCCACGGTACGCCGTTTCTCCTCGGGATCGCGGCTATGGAAACGATTTACAATCTGATACTGGGGGCGCTTGTGTGGTTCGTCGTAAGGCAAATACGCGGTTATTATGCGGGGAGATCTTAATCTTGAAGACATTTTGACCGATCGCGCGGCGGAGGAAGATTTTCTCGAAATTCCGCTTGCAGACAAGGTGTTCAAGCGATTTCTTCTGATCGCGGGTCTCGCAGTTTTGGCGATCGCGGTGCAGCTCGTGTATGTAGGGGGGGTAAGCCACTCGTTTTACGAAAAACGCGCGATTTTGAATATGAGCGACGTGAAGACCGAAGTTGCGCCCCGCGGAATCATTTACGATCGTTTTCATAAGCCGCTTGTCGCGAATGAGCCTGCATTCGACGCGGTGCTTATACCGAGTATGCTGCCGGTCCAGTCGGAGCAGCGGGTCGAAACGATCGACAAAGTGAGCGCGATCTTGAATCTCGATACTGCCGAGGTGCGAAAGAAGATCGGAGAACGGGATTGGAGCTTGAGCGCGCGCCTGGTACTCAAAAACAACATTTCCCATGACGAGCTCGTGGCGGTCACGGCGGCCGAACTGCCCGGCATCGAAACGGATCCTTCGTTCGAACGGATTCCTCCTTCTCCTCTCGCGTTCTCGCACCTCATCGGCTATACGGGACTTGTAAGTGAGCAGGACCTTTCGGAACATCAGGATCTTGTGATCGACGATCAGATGGGAAGAGCGGGACTCGAGGCATTTTACGATTCGTACCTTCGCGGAGTTGACGGTGAAAAAATGATTATCAGGAATGCGAGCGGGAAGATTCAGGACGAGCGTGCGGTGCGGGAAGCGGAGATCGGCGACAGTTTGAATACGTATATCGATCGTGATTTTCAGAACTATTTTTACAATCGGCTGCAGACGACGATTCGGGATCTCGGAAGGAATATCGGGGTGGGAATCGCGATGAATCCGCAAAACGGAGAAGTGCTTGCGCTCTTTAATATCCCTTCGTACGATCCGAACTCGATAAGCGAGTCCTTGAATGCGAAGTACGAACCGATGTTCAATAGAGCGGTAAGCGGACTCTACAGCCCCGGCTCGACGATCAAGCCGCTCGTCGCGACGGGAGCGCTCGTTGAGGGAATTCTCGATCCTCTGCATCAGATTTACTCGCCCGGATATCTCGATGTGCCGAATCCGTACGATCCTTCAAATCCCTCGAGATTCATGGATTGGCGTCCGCAAGGATGGGTGGATATGTACTCGGCGATTGCGCGCTCGAGTAACGTCTACTTCTACGAGGTAGGCGGCGGTTTTGGAGATCAGCGCGGGTTGGGTATCTCGGGACTCAGAAAATGGTGGCAGAAGTTCGGTCTCGATCAAAAAACCGGCATCGATCTGCCGGGCGAGGATACGGGGTTTCTTCCCGATGCCGCATGGAAGGAATCGACGAAGCACGAACCGTGGCGTCTCGGAGACACGTTTAACGTAAGCATAGGCCAGGGAGACTTCGCGATTACTCCGGTTGAGCTTCTGGATTATATTGCCGCGATCGCGAACGGGGGCAAAATTGTTACGCCGCGTAACGTGAGGGACGCGGAGGATACGAAGGGAACCGTTCTCTTGGAAAACAAGGAATCGGTGCGGATCGATTTAAGCCGGGAAGCGGGACGCGCCATCTCGCTCGTGCGGCAGGGAATGCGCGACGGCGTTACGAAGTCCTACGGTACGGGATATCTTCTGCATGATCTTCCGATCGATGTCGCTTCGAAAACGGGCTCGGCCCAGGTTTCGAATAATACGAAGACGAACGCGTTTTTCGTGGGATTCGCTCCTTACGATAATCCAGAAATTGCAATCGTGATCTTGGTTGAGAACGCGAGGGAGGGAAGTTTGAACGTCGTGCCGGTGGCGCGGGACGTATTCTTGTGGTATTATCAGAACAGGATAAAAAAATAAGAGCTTTGTATCGCGCTTCGCGCGATCTACAAAACCTTACCCCCCACCTTTTGAAACCAAACAACACCATGCATATAATTCAAAGTAAAGTCGAATATCGAGAGAAACCACTCGTCTTCAAGAGAGAAGGTGGGGGGTGCTCATTCTTGTGGCTTACTTTTTTGCGCAACAACGATGGGCTTAAAAAGTAAGACAAGAATGGCACAAAAATATCTCACGAAAGAGCGCCATGACGCGCTTGTGGCGGAGTTGAACGAGTTAAGAACCAACGGACGCAGTTCGGTCTCCGAACGTTTGCGCCACGCGAAGGATCTGGGCGATCTCTCGGAAAACGCCGAGTACCAGGCCGCGCGCGAGGAGCAGTCGCTTTTGGAGCAGAAAATAGTCCAACTCGAGGAACTTTTGAAAACGTCCTCGATCATCGAAGAGCAGCCGAAGGGAGGAACGGC
>JAJYXD010000048.1 GCA_021791135.1 bacterium
TCAAGCTCACGAACCGGTTCTTTTGTTTCTTCGTTCTTTTCCTGAGCCATCTCGATCGCCTGCTCTCCCTCCAGAACGGGGGCCGCTTGTTTTTTCGCGACAAGCGAGAGATGCGCGCTCCCTCCCGCAAACATGAGGCGGAAGTAGGTGTTGAATTCGGTGCTTATCGCATGAAACGCTTTTTTGAAATCTTCGTGAATTCGGTGATCCAAATCCTCGATCAACTCCTTCAAATCCTTCGATGCCTTCTCCAGGTCTTCAAGTTGCGTGGAAAGGAACGAGAATCGCGCCTCGCTCTCTTCCGCTTCTTTCATGAGATTTTCGTCGATTTCTCCGATCGCCGAGAGTTCGCCGCGGAGCCGCACCATCTTTCGCTCCGCACCGGAGAATCCTTCCTGCACCTCGATTCGTTCCGCAGGAGATGTAAGTTGTTTCAGACCCTCACGAGCGTATCCGAGAGACATCCACTCACGCTCCAGTTCCTCCCGCTGTAACTCCACCCTCTCTTTATCGAGAAGCGCGCGCTGCAGCTCCTGTTCCAGCGCATGCAGTTCATTCTTCTTCTTGTTCACTTCCTCGACGCGCTCGCGGAAGAGTCTGTTTTTTTTCTCCTCTTCGCTCGCAAGTGTTTCTTCTTCCGTTTGGAGCGCGTGCATTTTTTTCTCGATCGCTTCGAGTTCGTGCACTATCTTTCCTTTTTCATCTTCAAGCGCACGAGGAGCGGATACTTTTTTCCCTCCAAAGAACTTGTGTAAACGATCCTTCCACCGCTCGAGAGAAAGTTTGATCGCGGGAAGATCGGAGAGCGAGAGTAGATATTCAATGTCGTGCGCCACTTCTTTGAGGAGTGTCTGGAATTCATGTACCTCGTGCGTCTGCTCCGGCGTTTTCGATTCGTATTCGATTCTCGCTTCGATACGCGCGAGACTCCGCTGAAGTGCCGACGATTCGGCAACAAGCGCGTTGATGGAACCGCGGATTTCTTTCGCTTTTTCATAACCGCCCTGACTCTCGTGCATTCGTTTCAACTCGTGCTCCTGCTTCTCCACCGCTTCCTCGATCTCCCGAATCCGCCTTTTGAGTTCCAGAAACGGTCCCTCCTCGGTCGTGGTACGCGTTTGAAGCGCATGGAAACGCTCGTAAAAGTAAACATGTTCAAGCGTTTTGAGCTCTTTTTCAACCTCGGCGCGCTTCAGAAACCGCGCCCTCTGACGGCGGAGAATCCGTACGTGCGGCGCAAGTTCGTCGAGCATCGCTTTCACCTTATCCATATTGACGCGGCTCGAGTCGAGGCGCCGTTCGGCCTGGTTTTTCTTGATGCGGAACTCGCGAAGTCCCAGAATTTCTTCGATCATGAGGCGCCGTTCGTCCGGCATGCTCCTCACAAAAATGTCGCTCTGACCCTGACCCACGATCATGAGTCCGCGTGTGCCCATGCGCGCTTTTGCGAGCATCGGGAGAAGATCGCGGAGTTTCACCTCATTCTCATTCAGAGTGAATTCGGAAACGCCCGAGCGATCCACGCGCCGCGAAAGCACCGCCTCCGCACCGTCCGCGGGAAGTACATTCTCGTAATTGTCGAAATATAAACTTACGCGCGCGACGCTCACCGCCGCCTTCTTCGGCGTCCCCGCGAAGATAAGGTTCTCAAGCGTGTCGCCGCGGAGCTGCTTCGCTTCCCGTTCTCCAAGAACCCAGCGGAACGCATCGATGATGTTCGACTTCCCCGATCCGTTCGGTCCCACAACCGCCGTGACTCGCGAGGGAAATTCAAGCATTGTTTTCCCCGCGAACGATTTGAAACCCTGTAACTCCAGCCGAGCGAGAAAATTTCTCATTGTTGTTTGTCCCAGTCTTCCTTATGCACCAGTGCGACCAGTGCGTTTCGCGCCGCATCGTGCTCCGCCTCCTGCTTCGAAGAACCCGTTCCCGTTTCTATCATTCCGTCGTTAAAGAAAACTCCTACCGTAAAAATCTTCTGGTGATCGGGTCCTTTCTCTTCGAGAATGCGATAGGTCGGCGTTATCTTTATCTTTTCCTGCGCCTCTTCCTGGAGGAGACTTTTCGGATCGCGCTCAAGCCCGAATGCGATTACTTCTTCAAGATGATTCAGAACCACGCGCGTTACGAATTCTTTGATCACTTCATATCCCTGATCGAGATACATGGCGCCAAGGAGTGCCTCCATCGCATTCGAGAGAATAATCTCGCGCGCTTTGCCCGTATCCTTCGCCTCTCCTTTCGAGAGATAAATGAACTTTCCGAGCGACAACCCTCCGGCAATTTTCGAAAGCATCTGCCGATTCACGAGCGCCGCCCGTAAGCTTGTCATTCTTCCTTCCTGAAACTCGGGATATTTTTCAAATAGAAACTCCGTAACCGCGAGTTCCAAGACCGCGTCTCCAAGATACTCGAGCCGCTCGTTGTGCGGCACGGGCCATGAGGGGTATTCGTTCAGATATGAACGGTGTGTCAGCGCTTCTTTAAGAAGCTTCTTATTTTTGAACCGAACGTCCAGTATCTTTTCGAGGTTGTCTAAAGGTGACACGAAGTGGCGCCGCCGAATACGAATTTCGTGCGAATACACGAAATATCTGTTTCGTACATTCGTACTCTTTCGTACCCCGCAGCCATTTAACGTTTCTTTCTATTTCTCAAAAAATCGGATAAAATCAACTTAATATCGTATTAATTCTAACCTAAAATAAGGGCTCACTCAAGATGTATATACCGACCATAGGACTTGAAATTCATGCGGAGTTAAAAACACAGACGAAGATGTTCTGCGGCTGCTTGAACGACGGCCTTGAAAAGGAACCCAACAAAAACACCTGTCCCGTCTGCCTCGGGCACCCAGGAACGCTTCCCACGATCAATAAGGAGGCGGTAAAAAAGGTAATCAGAGTGGGATTTGCGCTCGGAGGAACCATTACGGACTACTCCCAATTCGACCGCAAAAGCTACTTTTACCCCGATCTCCCGAAAGGATACCAAATTTCGCAGTACGAGTTTCCGATCGTAAAAAGCGGGGTCTTGAACGGTATCCGAATCACGAGAGTGCATCTCGAAGAAGATGCGGGACGCCTCGTTCATGACCGCGAAGGGAAGACCCTGGTTGACTTCAATCGCGCGGGCGTGCCGCTTATGGAGCTTGTGACGGAACCGGACGTCAAGAATGCCGAGGAGGCAGTTGCGTTCGCACGCGAACTCCAGCTTATTTTGAAATATCTCGGTGCGTCGGACGCGGACATGGAAAACGGGCAGATGCGGATCGAGGCGAACGTCTCGATCGCACCCGAGAATGCGGAAAAACTCGGCAGTAAGGTGGAGGTAAAGAACATCAACTCATTCAAGGCGGTACACGATGCGATCGAGTATGAGATCAGACGGCAAGAGGAGTTGTTGAACGAAGGAAAACAAGTAAAGCAGGAAACCCGTGGATGGAACGACTCAAAAAGAATCACGGAAAGCCAACGAACAAAAGAGGAGGCGAATGACTACCGTTACTTCCCCGAACCGGATCTCCCGCCGATGAATCTGAAAGAAGCGTTCGATCTCGAGGCGCTCAAGGCGGAAACCCCGGAGCTTCCCGAAGCGAAACGTCACCGGTTCGTGCAGGAGTTCGGGATTCCGAAAGAACAGATCGAGATATTGATCTACGAACCCGAGCTCGCCGATTATTTCGAGGAAGCCGTCTCGGAACTCGGAACATATGCCGAGAAACCCGATTTTCAGCTTCTTGCAAATTATCTCACGAGCGATTTGAAAGGGATTATGAATACGCAGAGTCTGACATTCGAAGACTTGAGAATTGAACCGGAACATCTCGCTCATCTTGCGGGACTCATCACGCAAGGGAAAATTTCAAGCCGCATTGCGAAGGACCTCTTGCCGAAGATGATAGAGACGGGAGAAGACCCGGAAAATCTCATCAAAACGAATAATATGAAACTCGTCTCGGATGAAGAAGAACTCGGTGTAATCGCAGACGAGGTAATCGCGAAAAATGAGAAATCGGCATCAGAT
>JAJYXD010000045.1:0-1588 GCA_021791135.1 bacterium
GATTTCACTGAAGGCAGAGCCAATTTTTTACATTGGGAGTTTTGGAATAACCAACACACTTCTTCTTACTTGGGGCGTGTTGATTCTTTTTGCGGTGATAGGCCTCTCATTAAGGAAAAAATGGCATGTAATTCCCGGAAAACTGCAGTCGATCTTCGAATTCATCACCGAAGAAGTACTGAAGCTTATGGAGAGCGTCTTGGGGGAGCGATCAAAAGCCGAACAATACTTTCCGCTCGTTGCGACTATCTTCCTTTTTATTCTTTTTTCGAACTGGATGGGACTTTTTCCGTTTCTGGGATCGATCGGTATCTATGAGCATCACGGAGGGGAATCGGTCTTCGTGCCGTTCTTCAGGTCCCCCGCAAGCGATCTTAACTTCACGCTTGCACTCGCGATCGTCTCGGTCATCATGACGAATATTCTCGCCGTTCGTTCGCTTGGGTTTGGAGGACACATGAAAAAGTTTTTTAATTTTTCGAATCCGATACACTTTTTCGTCGGGATTCTCGAGTTCGTCTCCGAGTTCGCGAAGGTGATCTCGTTTTCTTTCCGATTATTCGGAAACGTTTTCGCGGGTGAAGTACTTCTTCTTATCGTGGGGGTACTCGCGCCATACGTCATCCCGATGCCTTTCATTTTTCTCGAAATTTTTGTAGGATTCGTTCAGTCGTTCATCTTCTCGATGTTGACCGTAGTGTTCATCGCGACGGCGACGGCATCGCACGATGATTCGCATGAGCATAACGCGGAAGCCGTCAGGCAGATAGCGTAACAACAATTAATCCCAGTATGAAAAGCACAAAGGTCGCAATTACAATAAAAACAAAACAATGGAATTAGAAGGCATCAGATTACTCGCAACGGCGTTTACCATCACGATTGGTATTATCGCGCCCGCCATTGCGATCGGTAAAATCGGCACGAATGCGTCGGAAGCGATCGGGAGAAATCCGGAAGCGGCGCCGAAAGTGCAGACCGCGATGATCTTGTCCATCGCATTCGCCGAAGCGCTCGGCATCTACGCGCTCGTTATCGCGCTTATCATCAAGTTCACGTAGTAGCTATGGACTGCGAAGCGACCATAAGAACTCGCGGTTCGTAGAAAAATTCAATGGAGTCATTAATAGAAAATTTCGGTCTCGATTGGAAACTGCTTATGAGCCAGGCGGTCAATTTTACGTTGGTGTTCATTATTTTAAGAACCACGGTATATAAACCGCTCCTTCATGTGATGGCCAAGCGGAAGAAAAAAATAGAAGACGGAATTATGAAGGACGAGGAAGGCACGAAGCGACTCCTTGAAATCGCGACCCTCGAGAAGGAGAAGTTGAAGGAGGCCGAGGTAAAAGCGCTCGACATTATTCACGTCGGTGAAGAAAAAGCGAAAAAGGAAGGAACAAAAATTCTCGAGGCCACGGCCAAAAAGAAAGAAGAGATGGAAATAACGGCGCGGGCGCAAATCGAAGCTGAAAAGCAAAGTGCGCTTCGCGAGGCGGAATCTCAGATACAACATCTCGTAAAAGAGGTGCTCGTGAAGGCGGTTTCGGTGAAGCCGGAAGCCGTCGATGACGTACTTATCAGAAAG